>DAOVTC010000129.1 GCA_030633285.1 Flavobacteriaceae bacterium | reverse complement strand
TAAAAGTAAAATTAGGAAGCAATCAGTTTAACTGGAATATGATGTACGCTGATGCGGAGAAAGTTAAAGGTATGATTTTATGGTGGGCTTCACTTAGCGGTCCGAAAGCTTTACCTGGAATTTATACTGTAGAATTGAATAAAAATAAGATGAAAAAATCACAAGAGTTTACTATTCTTAAAGACCCTAGAAGCGAAACATCGACAGAAGATATGCAGGCTCAATTTGATTTTATTTTAGAGATAAGAGATAAATTAACAGAAATACACAAAGCCTTAAAAAATGTTGCCAAAGTTAAAACACAAATAAAGCAACTTAAAAAATCAATCCTAGATAAAGAAAAAAACAAAGAATTAATGGATTTTGCTACTAAAATTTCAAAAGATATAACTGTAATTGAAAATAATTTGTACCAAACTAAAAGTAAAAGTAATCAAGATCCTTTAAATTTTCCCATCAAACTAAATAACAAATTGGCACATTTAAATTCATTAACTTCAGTTGGTAATTTTAAACCTACCGATCAAGCTGTCGCTTTTAAAAACGAGATTTTTAAACAAATAAATAAGGAATTGGCTGATTTATATACTATATTTAAAACAGATGTTAAAATTTTGAATACCAAAGTTAAAGAAAGTAGTATTAATTTAATTCAAATAGATTAGACTATAAATAGCCTTTATTTCTAAAGGCTATTTTTCTTGAACTTTTTTTGCTTTTCGTTTGTAAAAAAAAGCAATTATAATACCATAAACTACAGCACCAATAATTTTGGTCAAAATAAAATTAGGACTTGATATTTTTATAATGATTTCTGACACCGTTTCGCTTCTAATTAATGATAAGAAAAGTTCAATAATAATAACAATCATAAAAAATAGAGCTGCCGAAACAACAACCATTTTAACAAATGAAAACTCTTTAAATTTATTAATCATACACTTAAGTTTATAGTGATTTAATATTTTTTGATTATTTTAATTTTGGATTATTTTGATGCCTATCATGGTCTCTTTTAGTTTTAATTACCATTTTTTCATCAAATGCTTTTTGTAAGTCAATTCCAGTTTGATTTGCCAAACACAAAACCACGAACATTACATCAGCTAATTCTTCACCCAAATCTTTATTTTTATCGCTTTCTTTCTCACTTTGTTCACCATAACGACGTGCAATAATACGTGCAACTTCACCAACTTCTTCCGTTAGTTGTGCCATATTGGTAAGCTCATTAAAATAACGTACCCCGTGTGCTTTTATCCAATTATCAACTTCAAGTTGTGCATTTTTTATATCCATTTTTATTAGATTTTACTCTGCGAATATACACAAAAGTAAAAAGTTTAAAAAGTGCAAGATAAAAGTAGTAAGAAGTATTTTTACTTAATGCATAATTCCTAATAGTTAAGAGCTAAAAATAAAAAGCCTAATTAAAACTCTAGTATTTTAATAAATTCTTCTCTTGGAATTTCTTCTGCTCCCAATCTCGCTAAATGATCGGTATAAACCTGACAATCGATTAATTTATAATTCTCCTTTTCTAACTTTTGGGTTAAATGTATAAAGGCTATTTTTGAGGCATTACTCACCTTACTAAACATACTTTCTCCACAAAAAACAGTCCTTAAGTCAATACCATACAAACCACCAACTAATACGTTATTTTGCCAAACTTCTACTGATTTTGCTATACCTAATTTGTGTAATTCAAAATATGCTTTTTGCATTTCATCAGTTATCCAAGTACCTTCTTGATCTTTTCTGTTTGTTATTTTACATTGAGAAATTACCTCTTTAAAGTTTTGATTAAACGTAACCGTAAACACATTTTTACGAAGAATTTGACGCATGCTTTTTGATATCTTTAATTTATTTGGAAAAAGCACCATTCTAGGATTCGGACTATACCAAACAATTGGTTCTCCTTCATTATACCAAGGAAAAATTCCACTTTGGTATGCCAAAAGTAGTCTTTCAGGAGAAAGATCACCACCAATAGCTAAAACACCATCAGGGTTTGCTGATTCAACATCAGGAAATATGATTTCTTTTCCTAAAAGGATCATTTTAAAAATATAATTGTTTCTAAATCGAGTACAAATAAATTGCTCAATTCTTTTCAAACACACGAATATAATCAACAATCATTAGTTGTGAAAACTGAGTTGTTTCATCTGGATTTCCAGGCCAGTTTCCACCAATTGCAACATTTAATATTAGAAAGTAGTTTTGGTTAAAAGGATATGACATTCCTTGTGTATCATTAGTGTCAAATTCAAAAATCAATATGTCATCAACATAAAACCACATTTGATTAACTTCTCTAACTACAGAAAAAACATGAAACCTATCATTAAAAATTTCATCAGAAATATTATAACTTTTCCCACTGTATTTATGGCTTGAAAAATCAGTGCCAAAATGAACAGTAGCATGACTGGTTGAAGGATAATTCCCTATCATTTCCATAATATCAATTTCGCCACAAGCAGGCCAGCCTGCTTGATCAATATTATCACCCAACATCCATAAGGCAGGCCAAATTCCCTGACCGAAAGGTAATTTTGCCCGGATATCAATTCGGCTATATCCAAATGATTTTTTCTCTTTTGTCACCAATCTGGCTGATGTATATTTATGACCATTCCAGGAATCATTTCTAGCCTCAATTACTAGATTGCCATTTTCAACTCTGGAATTCTCAGTAGCTTCAGTATAAAACTGTAATTCATTATTTCCCCAACCACTATTTCCATTACCAATTTCATGAACCCACCAGTCTTTATTGATCTCAGCTCCATCAAATTCATCTTCCCAAGTAAGTTTCCATCCCTCATAAAACTTTGGTGTAATGTAATCTTCATTACCATATGGAAGGTCTACATCATCATTATTAATAGATATTATAGCTTTGGTTTGATTAAAATTTACATTATCTGTAGACTCAAACCTTATACGAAATTTTTCATCACCTTCTTTGATATTGTCAGAAACAATTTCAAGAGGAATAGATACATTTGTTTTTCCTGTTGGAATAATAATTTGATTTTCCTTTTTTATATAATCAAGACCCTGAAATGCCGAAGCATCTTCAGTAAAATATTTTAATACAATATCTTCAGAGAAACTTTCACTTAATGAAATTTCAAAATCAATTATCTTATTATTATTATTTCCCTCAGTCGTATTTAAATCATGAATAGTAACATATGGTATTTTTACAGGCACACTATCTGATGAATTACAGCTAATGAAGAAAAGAAGAAACAATAATTTAATTACTTTCACCATAAATACAATTTGTACTAATTACAATTTAAAAAGGTAAATCATCAGGTTCGTTTTCAGTTGTATTATCGGTAGACTCAAAAGTTTCCATAGATGGAACTGGAGGCACATCAGTTGAAGCAGCTAATTTTTCAATTCTCCATCCTTGAATTGAATTGAAGTATTTTGCTTCTCCTTCTGGGTTAACCCATTCTCTACCACGTAAGTTTATACTTACTTTTACATCTTCACCCACATTAAAATTATTCAATAAATCACATTTATCTTGAATAAATTCTATCATTAACATTTGTGGATATTGCTCATCAGTAGTAATTACCGCTTCTCGTTTTCTAAATCCGTTACTACCAAATGTTTTTGTTTCGTCAATTTTTTTAATTTTCCCAGTTACTTCCATTTCAATTGTAATTCTAATTATTAATATTTTAACTCAGTAGTACTTTTAAAGCACTTTCTATATCATTTTTATTTAAAAAATCTTGCGCAAATTTATGCTTTTCATTTATTTTAAGCCCTAAAAACTTGGAATTCTCTTTTATAAACTTATCAACATCATTTTGAGAAGGTAAGGAATTTGCATTTCCTAACATTCCCAAATTATTTCCTGTTAAAATTGAGCTATTTTTTATTTCTTCAGGCAAAGTGTCAACACCAATTCCTTTAGATTGTATTGGCTTAGGAATTTCAAAAAAAGTATTCCTGGCTCTGCTATATAAACTACCACCAGCTCTAGCTACCAAGTCCAATTTATATTGGTCAATTACTTGATCTTTATCTAAAATATTTTTAGCAATATGCATACATACAACTTCACATATTATTAAATTTCCAGCACCTCCTCCATTTCCTAATTCAATGATTTCATTTACTTTACATTCAAACTGGACAGGAGATTCTGCAACTCTAAAAGGTTTAACTTTTTCTGATTTTTGCATTGTAAATCCAGCTTTTTCAAATTCGTTTACACCTTTTGCATATTCGGTACTTGAAAGAGAAGTTTGCTGAATTACATCAACATTCACCACATTCATTACAACTTCTCTTACTTGCTTTACATTTTTCAAAGTATGCTTTGTAGTATTATCTCTAACTCTTCTAGCAGGTGAAAAAATTAAAATT
>DAOVTC010000047.1 GCA_030633285.1 Flavobacteriaceae bacterium | reverse complement strand
GAAAAGTTTGCCAATTGTTTCCAATAAGTTGCACCAATTGATTTTGGAATAATTTCTGATAAAATTAATATTAAAAGGGTCATAATTGCAGATACAATTCCAACAGCATTATTACCTGAGCCAAATGTTTTTTCGGCTTGAACACCAACTAAAATTGCACCAACGGTATGGGCAATAGTATTTACGGTTAGAATAGAAATTAAAGGTTTATTAACATCTTCCTTTAATTTCTTTAAAGTTTTTGCGTATGCTCTCCCTTCATTTTTTTTAACCGCAATAAACGTTGGGGTTATACTTAATAAAACAGCTTCAAGAATAGAGCATAAAAATGAAAACCCAATAGAAACAGAAGCGTATATAAATAGTAGAGTCATATCTAATAAAATATCTTGCTAAGATATAAAAAAAAAGCCCTCAAATAAATGAGAGCTTTGAATGGTACTAAATGTTTCTTTAAAGATTGAGATTTAAGCCTAATCCAAAGACTTCTCTAACTTGAAAACCATTATATGCATTGTCATCATAAATGGTTTGTACAGTTAAATTAGTTGAAAACACATCATTAATTTTAAAAACCAAATTCATGGTGTAGTCAATATCAATATTCTTAGGTTTATCTAAATAATTTGAATAAATAGAAAATATATTTTCAATTGAAATATTTTTCATCAAGTCAAATTTATAATAGGTTCTGATATTCAAACCAAGCTCAAATAATAGAGATTCGCCGGGGTCAACTCCAAATGTTTCGATGTCGTTACTGGATTCATAAAAAATATTATTTGAATCCTCATCATTTATAGTGAAAATTTCATCAAAGATAAATGTGAATTTCGCCGTTAAAGGTGCGATGTTTATGTTAAAATTGTTACTTTTTTTCCAGTACATACCAGGGCCAAAACTCCAGTAAGCCGGTTTAAAAAGCCCTGCTATTGGGAAATTTTCATTGTCCCCAACAAAGTCATCATTATAATCATAACCGTCTGTGAACTGAGTTCTAAAATTCATAAAAAATGAATATTTCCAGTCTTTTTTCCAATTCTTACCTAAAATTGAGTTTAACTCTATTCTGTCATTGGATTTTCTAATACCATCATCATCTGTTCTTGTCAAGCCATAGCCTGCTAAAAGTTTATTATCAAGAGACCAGTCTCCTTTCTTATAATTAAAATCATAATTTACATCTAAATTTCCGGCAAAAGCATCGTCACCCCCAGGTTGCCAATTTAAAAAAGCAGTTTGGTTAATGAGAAGAGTTATTTTACCAAAAGTATTCCACCCTTCGGGTACAATATCAATTTGTGTTTGTAATGCATCTATTTTAGCTTGAAGCGGAGCTATAGAATCTTTTAAAATTGCTTGTTCAGCTTTTAATTCTTCTTTAGTTTGTGCGTTCATTAATGTTACCCCAAACACCAATGTAATTATGAATACTAGTTTTTTCATTTTATTATATTTTTAATTTTAAATGAGGGCAAAAATACAAATATTATATATATTTCTACACATACTTTTTTTAATGCTTATGGATGAATAAAGTAAGCATTAAAAAATTTAAAAAAAATTGAAAGTTTTTATTCTTTTAGTAATTTTTTTAAGAGTTTACTTTTATCTAAATACTGTACAGTTTCGATATAACCTTTTTTGAGGGCATCACTTTCTATTTTGTTAAACTGTAATAGTATCCACTCCAATTGATCCAAAGGTAATTTTAAAAGTTTTTCCATAATGATTTAGTTTTTAAAATATTCTTCTAAATCATCAGAATCTAATAATAATCCAATATCCAAAAATCCTTTTTCAATTGCTTTGCTTTCAATTGCATTAATTAAGTCTTTTACATTTATAGTTTCATAGTAAAAAGCTGTTTTAAACAATTTTTTAACTGATAAAAGCCACTCTAATTGTTCATGTGGCAATTGTAAAACTTGATTATTTACGGTTTTCATAGTAATTAAATAAATAAAAAATACCTGAATGATATTTAACAATCATTCAGGCAAATAACTAACTCAAATATACTGTTAAGGGGAGTACAAAATTACAAAATGATCAATTTTTAAACAATACCCTTACAGGGTATATTATACAGTTAGTTGATCTAATTCAAAAAGGTTAACATAAAAAACCCGAGAAAAATTAATTTCTCGGGATCTAAAACCAATCTATACTTAAAAATTGTAAGTATTTTGAAGGTACTAAGATATAAAAAAAACTATAATGAAATAAACCTTTTGGGAATAATTTTAAATTTTTATTTATAATCTATTACTAATTATCAATTTATTCTTTTCCTTTAAATAAAGGAACATTAGAACATGCTTCACCATACATAATTGATTTTGTAATAGGTAAAAGTTTAACAATTAGCTGAGAATAAGCATTTTGAGGAATATATTTATTTGAACAGCCTTTTATAATAACAGGTTTTTCTTTATAAATTTCAATAGGTAATTGATCAATTATTTCTTGAAAAATAGAATATTCCAAGCTTTCCAAATCTCCAACAACTATTTTATTTGCATAAGGAGAGAGCGAAACGGTAATCAATAAATACGCCCATGAGGGTATTATAGCATCTGAAGAACAAGTAAGAGCAATATATTTATTTTGATAAGAATTCCAATTGTGATTCTTTACGAATTCTCTAAAATCTTTTTCTTTTAAAATTTGTTCGGCAAAAAGCCATTTTTTTATGTCAAATAAAATCCTTTCACCTTCAGGGTAAAAATCCTCTAAATCAATAGTAACTAATACACTATTAGCAACTCTGTTTACAATTTCTTTTGACATTTATAAGGTTTATCATTTATAAAAAACCAAGTTCTAATTTTGCTTCTTCACTCATCATATCTTGAGTCCAAGTTGGATCAAAAGTTATTTCAACTTCAGCATTTCTAATTTCTTCAATGGTTTTGATCTTTTCTTCAACTTCAACAGGTAATGTTTCTGCAACTGGACAATTAGGAGAAGTAAGTGTCATTAACACTTTTACATCCATGTCTTCATTTACAAAAACATCATAAATTAAACCTAATTCATATACATCAACAGGTATTTCAGGATCGTAAATGGTTTTAATCATCTCTACAATTTTAATCCCTAAAGCCTCTTTATCTTTACTATTCATGCTGTCTCTTTAAAATCATTCTAAATAAGGGCAAATATAGTGTAAAGTCAATTTACAACAAAATATATATGTTAATTGGATTGATTTTTTTTAACTTGAAAAGCAAGAGCATAGAGCTTTAATTGTTTAACCATTGAAACCAAGCCATTAGCACGAGTTGGAGATAAATGTTCTTTTAAACCAACTTTATCAATAAAAAAAGGTTCAGAATTAAGAATATCTTTAGGAGTTTGATTGGAATAAACTCGAAGTAATAAGGCAATTATACCTTTAGTTAAAATAGCATCACTATCTGCAGTAAAGATTAAGGTTTCATTTTCAGTATTAGCGTGTAACCAAACTTTTGATTGACAACCTTTAATTAAATTGTCATCTGTTTTATATTGCGTATCAATTAATGGAAGAGTTTTCCCAATTTCAATAATATATTCATAACGTTCCATCCAGTCGTCAAACATAGAAAACTCATCAATAATTTCTTCTTGTATTTCTTTAATAATCATTTTTTAAACTTATTTTTGCAAAAATACATAATATAGTCATTAAATGGGAAAACTTTTAATTGTAGGAACAGTAGCATTTGATGCTATAGAAACACCCTTTGGAAAAACAGATAAAATTTTAGGTGGTGCTGCAACTTATATAGGATTATCGGCTTCACAGTTTGGAGTTGAATCAGGAATTGTATCAGTAGTTGGTGGTGATTTTCCTGAGGAATATTTAAAAATGTTGAATAGTAAAAATATTGATACTTCTGGAATTGAAGTTATAGAGAATGGGAAAACATTTTTTTGGAGCGGAAAATATCATAATGATTTAAATACTCGCGACACCTTAATTACTGATTTAAATGTATTGGCAGATTTTAATCCAGTTGTTCCTGAAAATTTTATTGATTGTGATTTTTTAATGTTAGGAAATTTACACCCTTCTGTTCAGATGGCAGTAATTGAACAAATTCCTGTTAGGCCTAAATTAGTTGTTTTGGATACCATGAATTTTTGGATGGATAATACTTGGGATGAATTGATTAAAGTGATCAATAAAGTGGATGTAATAACTATTAATGATGAAGAGGCAAGACAATTAAGTGGAGAATATTCTTTAGTTAGAGCTGCTCAAAAAATTCATAAAATGGGTCCAAAGTATGTTGTAATTAAAAAAGGTGAACACGGTGCCTTATTATTTAATGAAGAAAATGTATTCTTTGCACCAGCTTTACCTTTAGAAGAAGTCTTTGACCCAACTGGTGCTGGTGATACATTTGCCGGAGGTTTTATTGGATATATGGCAAGTACTCATGATATTTCTTTTGATAACATGAAAAGAGCTGTCATTTTTGGTTCAAATTTAGCATCATTTTGTGTTGAAAAATTTGGTACAGAAAGAATGGAAAATCTTAGTAAAATAGAAATTCAAAATCGTTTACAACAATTTAAACAGTTAACACAATTTGAAATAGAATTAAGTTAACAATAACTAATTTATTTAAAACTCAAAAAGATGAGTGATGCTATTAAACATGAATGTGGAATTGCATTAGTAAGATTGTTAAAACCAATTCAGTATTACAAAGACAAATACGGAACGACATTTTATGGTATCAATAAAATGTATTTATTGATGGAAAAACAGCACAATAGAGGTCAAGATGGTGCCGGTTTTGCCAGTATTAAGTTTGATGTAAACCCAGGTACTAGATATATAAGCAGAGTTCGATCAAATGGCCAACAACCAATTCAAGATGTTTTTGCAAAAATTAACCAACGCTTAAACATTTTAATACAAGAAAATCCAGATAAAGCAAAAGATGTACAATGGCAAATTGAGAATATGCCTTATGTTGGAAATCTATTTTTGGGTCATGTAC
The DNA here is from genome assembly GCA_030633285.1 of Flavobacteriaceae bacterium. The sequence continues at coordinate 2,533 of DAOVTC010000047.1, read as the reverse complement.
GTTATGGAACATTTGGTAAAAATAGTATTGAGAGTGTACATCCCTTTTTACGCCAAAATAATTGGAAACATAAAAACTTAATTGTTGCAGGGAATTTTAATATGACTAATTCAAGTGAATTATTGCAAGAATTAATTGAACTTGGTCAGCATCCAAAAGAAAACACAGATACAGTAACTATAATGGAAAAAATAGGACACTTTTTAGATGATGAAGTGCTCGATTTATATTATAAATTCAAACAAAAAGGAATAAGTAAAAAAGAAGCATCTCCTTTAATAGCTAAAGAATTAAATATCCAAAAAATATTAAAAAGAGCTTCAAAGAATTGGGATGGAGGATATGCAATGGCGGGTTTAATTGGTCATGGAGATGCCTTTGTTTTACGAGATCCTGCAGGAATACGACCAGCATTTTACTATCAAGATGATGAAGTTGTTGTGGTTGCTTCAGAACGCCCTGTTATTCAAACGGTTTTTAATGTTGATATTGATGATGTTAAAGAAATAGAAAGGGCACATGCTTTAATTATTAAAAAGGATGGAACTGTAAAAGTTGAACAGGTAATGGAACAGTTACCAAATAAAGCATGTTCTTTTGAGCGTATTTATTTTTCCAGAGGAAGTGATGCATCCATATATGAAGAAAGAAAAAATTTGGGAAAATTTATTTTCCCAAAAGTTTTACAATACATAAACGAAGATATGAAAAATACTGTTTTTTCATACATTCCAAATACTGCTGAAACCTCATTTTTTGGGCTAACTGAAGCAGCTGAAGATTATTTAAATAAATACAAACTAAATACGATACTAAAAGGAAATAAAAATATTTCTGTAGAAAAATTATCCGAATTATTATCAGTAAGACCTCGTATTGAAAAAATTGCAATAAAAGATGCAAAATTAAGAACTTTTATTGCAGATGATAAAAGCCGTGACGATTTGGTGGCACACGTTTATGATGTTACATATGGTGTGGTGAAGCCAACAGATAATTTGGTAATAATTGATGATAGTATTGTTAGAGGTACTACTTTGAAAAAAAGTATAATTAAAATTTTAGATAGGTTAAATCCTAAAAAAATAGTTGTAGTATCATCAGCTCCACAAATTCGTTATCCTGATTGTTATGGCATTGATATGGCTAAATTAGATGAGTTTATTGCATTTAAAGCAACTTTAGAATTATTGAAAGATACCAATCAATATTATATAATTGATGATGTTTATCAAAAATGTATCGCTAATACGGTTAATGAGAATCCTGAAAATTATGTTAAAGATATATATGCTCCGTTTTCACCAGAACAAATTTCAGATAAAATAGCCGAATTATTAAAAACAAAAGAGATCAAAGCAGAAGTTAAAATCATTTATCAATCGATTGATAATTTGCATAAGGCTTGTCCGAATAATTTAGGTGATTGGTATTTCACAGGAAATTATCCTACAAAAGGCGGTATAAAAGTTGTTAATAAAGCATTTATAAACTTTTATGAAGGTAAAAAAGAAAGAGCGTATTAAATAGAATTAAAATATACAATATGAAATTATTAAAAAAGACGAGTATTTTTTTTATCATAGTAATAATGTTTTTAGGATTTACACAATGTAAATCACAAAAAGCTGTACAAAAAGCACCTTTTACAATCACTGAAAAAACTTATTTTTATTGGGTTGGTGGGAAAAAGGGGTCAACAGGTGTAAATATTAAAATTGTTGGAAATTTTGATACTACCAATTTAGCATTTTCAAGTATTTATTTTCAAAATAGAGAATATAAGGTTGTACCAGAATTTAGAGACAAAAAATTTATCTTAATTGGGAGGTACGAAACATTAAATAAGAAAGATATAATTATGCATCAAGATCCTGCACAGGAGTTTGGTAATGAACCACCAATGACAGAGAAAAAAATACCATTTGATTTACAAAATGATGAGGCTATAATTGTTTATTCAATAAATGGCAAAGATTTTTATTATAAGGTAAATGGAATTAAACAATTAGATACGGTTTATTATCCTTAAATATCAAAAGTCAATACTTAAACCTATTGCTCCATTATTTCCAATTTCGGCAAAGACTCCAATTTTTTTGGTGAAAAAATACCGTACACCTAAATAACCAGTAAAACCAATATCATTACTTGATAAATATCCTATCTCAATACCAGGATATATATCTAATTGAGAAGGAAAATCTAATAACATTCCTAAATGGATATTTGTTCTTCCATAAACAAAATAATCATTTTCATCGTTACTAAGATAAAAAGAAGCTCCTACACCTATCGAAAATAAATCGCATAAACCATAATCAAATGTTGTTTTTATTCCATTTCCGTTTCCATAAAGGTCAAAACCTACACTTAATTTAATATCACCTTTGCCATCATAAGATTGTGCTTGAGTATTAATGGCAAAAAATAGAAAAAAGATTGCCATAAATGAATTTTTCATAACAATAGTATTTAAAGTTTTCTCATAAACTATAACGAAAAACAGTTTTAAATAGTATTAAGTTAATAG
>DAOVTC010000069.1 GCA_030633285.1 Flavobacteriaceae bacterium | reverse complement strand
TTGTGCAATTCATTATTAAACAAAAATATCAAAATACTACGAAAATTATTATGATAATTATCACTACATATACCCATTTAAAAAACCAAAGAGTTAAGAGCAACTCAAAATTCCATCCAAGCAACATTACTGCTACATCATGAAAAAATCATAAAAAATAAATGTTAGTATTAATGATAAAGTAGTTGAAAGAATTTTATTAAGTGGTTTAAAGATGTATTTTTCCTAATAATAACTCCATATTGGATTTGGAGTTGTTACCTTTACTTTAAATTTTTAATACATTGTTAGTTCAAATATTCCTTAAATATTTCTAATTTATTTGATATTTCAATTACAGTTTTACTTGATAATGTAGCTCCACTAATTCCGTCAATAATATTTTCACCTTGAATGATGATTTCTTCATCTTGTTTCAAACCGAAAGAATGACCACTTATTGGGATTGGAAGATTAATGAATTGTTCTTCAAATTCAGCATTTGAAATTTCAGCTCCTAAACCAGATATTACTGCTTTATAATAAATTTCAACCTTTTTAATTGTCGTAGAACTTCTATCTATTAGAAACATAGCCCAAATAGTGGAACATAGGCTTTTATCACCTATTATCAACACAGAATTGTTTGAGTTCTTAACTTCAAAAATAGGAAATTCAGTGTATGAATCTGAATATATTATTTTGGAATAAAGCTCAATTGATTTTTCCATACTACATTCTTTAATCTTTTTGATAGTATCCATATACTTAAAATCGACAATTAAATTTAGGTCAGTTGAATCTGTAAATGTCGTATCAATAAAATGCCCAATATCTCTCATATACATTGGCATTAATTGTTTTTCTATTGTTGTTTGATTACAACTAGTTGAAAATATCATTATGATAATGCTTATTAATATGAATTTCATATAATACATAACTAGTGTATAAAAATTAATTGTTGTTATATTCTTATATCGCTACTTGTTATTCTTGTATATACTGACTTATCTTTCAAATATTACATTAAACGGACTCTTAATTTCTGAAAGAAAATAAATATACCATTGTACAAATACTTATTTCACTTTACTAAAGGTACAAATTAATTCAAATATGGAGAAGTTTCTTACGAAAAATTATAGCTAAACTTTTACCTCTGATTTAACACCTCTTAACGTAAAAAATTCAACAAATGTCTTATGTGCCCATCTTGTTAATGACTTTTGGATATCACTTAATTTGCTTCGTAGTATTTACTTTTCCTACTTTAGAGTATTCTTTATTATAATATCAATGAAGTAGATATTATAATGTATTTATATAAGGTTCACAACAATCATAACTAAAATGCTATCTGTGATATAGAGCGTATGCATTTTGTGTATTGGATTATTTTATAATGCCTTATGTATGAATAATTATTTAATAATATAAGTTGTTCTATCTACTTCAGTCAATCTAAAATACCCCCAGGCATAATTATCTATATTATCAGGATTTGTACAATTACCTCTTAAAGGTGCAGGAGTAGTAGAAAATGGATCACCTCTTGTTCCGTTCTGTTCAATCAATAATCGAATATAATTAAAATACGTTTTTGAAATTCCATAAAGCTCAATATCAACGATATCACCTGGAAGTAATTCCTTTTCATTAGTTTCTTTATTTTCAAATTTTTCAAAAAATACATGCATTTTATTACCATTAGTAAATTCATCACTAACATCAACTAAAATTGGTAATAAGTCTTTTCGTTCTTGAAATTTTATAAAATAATAATTCTCATATTCTACAGGATCATTAAAATAAATATTAACCTCAATTACATCTTTATCAAAACCATTCTCTGTAGATTGATCTACTTTTTCTATATCAACAACTGGAGTAAGTATTTCTTTCGCTATATAGGTTTCACCATTATAATTAACTTCTAAAGTATAAGATTGATTGATAATTGGTATAAAATTAGAAGTTGAATAATTTCCATCATTCTGATCTATAAATTGTACAAATTTTCCATTATTGTCATTAGTTACTTTTACAAAAGCTCCTTTTACAACATTAGTTGATACATCATCAAAATAAGGTGTCATTTCACTCAGTTTTATACTTTGCTCATTTCCTAATGTTCCTTTTTCCCAATCTAAAGAAGCTTCTATAACCATTCTTGGTCCGCCATAGGGTACATCAACATCAATCACATCTGTACATGAAAAAAGCATTAAACTTATGATTAAATATATATATTTCATTTTTTTAAAATTTAAAATTATACGTGACTGATGGTACTATTCCGAAAATTGCAGTTCTTGTAGCTTCATTTTCACCGGTTTCTCTATTTTGACCAAAAGTTATCGAGGCAGCATTCATACGATTATAAACATTATATATACCAAAAACAAATTCGCCTTTCCATTTCTTCATTGGTTTTCGGTTTGGTTTGTATATAGCCGAAATATCTAATCTATGATATGCCGGCAACCTGTTAGCATTTCTTTCTGCATAATTAGAAATAGATATTCCTTCATACTCATACTGTCCGTTTGGATAACTAACTGGCCTACCTGTTTGGAAAACAAAATTTGCACTAAACATCCATTTGTCAGTAAATTTATAAGCTCCGGTTACTGAAAAATCATGAGTTCTATCATAAGGTGTACTATACCAATCTCCATTATTAATTCCGGGCCCGCCTGCATTACCTCCAAATGTTCTTTGTTCAGATTTGGATAAAGTATAAGCCACCATACCAGTAAATTTACCAGAGGTTTTTTGCAACAAGAATTCTAAACCATAAGCTTTGGCTTCACCATTAAGAATTACTGTTTCAATATTATTATTACCAATTAAATTTGCACCATCAATATAATCTATTCTATTATCAATATTTTTATAATATGCTTCTACACTAAAGTTGAGAAATCTTTTACTAAAGTCTTTAAAATATCCGATTGCATATTGATTGGAGAGTTGCGGTTCAACATATATTCCACTTGGTGTCCAAACATCCAGAGGCGTAACATTGGTAGTGTTTGAAAGTAAATGAATATACTGTGCAATTCTTGAATAACTTGCTTTAAGCGATGATAATTCATTTAATTGGTAGGATAACGTCAAACGTGGCTCAAAGTTATTGAAGGTTTTCATGCTTTCACCATTACTATAATCTTCTATACCAATTGGAGTACCACTTTCATATATACCCATAGTTTCGTTGTAAACTACTGGTTGATCATTTTCATATATGGTTAATGGCTCGCCACCTAATCTTGAAAAAGTACTAAAACGTAAGCCATACTGAAGATTAAATCGGTTTGAAATTTTTTGTTCAGCATTTATATAAACTCCTCCTTCAAAGGCTCTTTTTTTATCCAATATCAAATAATTAATAGATGAAGTCTCAGAAGTTGGACTGATCTCTCCTGGGTTAAAATTGTAATAAATACCACTTATACCAAAATCAAGACTTAATTTATCATTGGCATAATACTTAAGATCATATTTAAAATTGAAATTATCAATACTTGCATTCCAATCAAATTCCAGAGCATTTATACCTAATTGATAATCGTATTTACTATAGATCAAAGAAAGATTTGAAAATAATTTGTCATTAAAAATATGATTCCACCTAATATTTCCAGTTGAATTTCCATAAGAATTGCTGAAATTTTTTCCAAATTTAAACACATCTCTACCAAAATAACCAGAAAGATAAAGTCTGTTATTTTCATTTATTTCATAATTGCTTTTAAGATTCAAATCGTAAAAATAAATCACATTGTCTTTTAACTCTTCTGACAGTTTTAAAAACAAATGCATATACGAACCTCTTCCTGCGACTAAAAATGATCCCTTTTCTTTAAACAAAGGACCTTCAATTGCCAATCTACTAGAAACAGTACCTATACCACCTGTAAATTGGAGCTTTTTACTATTTCCTTCTTTTTGTCTGACATCTAATACTGATGAAACTCTACCACCAAACCGAGGTGGAATACTTCCTTTGTACAACTTTACATCTCTTATTGCATCAGCATTAAACACAGAGAAAAAACCAAATAAATGTGAGGAGCTATATATGATCGCTTCATCTAGCAAAACCAGATTTTGATCAACTGCACCTCCTCTGACATTGAAACCATTAGAACCTTCTCCATTATTTGTAACTCCTGGTAGTAACTGTATAGATTTTAAAATGTCAACTTCTCCAAAAACAACCGGCATATTTTTAATGGTTGCAATTTTAAATTTAGTAACACTCATTTGAGGAGATTTAATACTTCCCCGTTCAGTTTCATCTGCAATAACAATTACTTCATTTAAAGTATTATTTGACACTACCAATTCAAAATCTAATTTTTGATCATTCTCTAAATCTATTTCTTGAATAATTTCTTCATATCCCATATACGATACTATCAAAGTATAAGTACCCTGAGTTACTGTAATTGAATAGAAACCATATTCATTAGTTAAAACGCCTGTGTTGGTATTTTTAAAATATACAGATGCTCCAAAAATTGTCTCACCATTTACTGCATCTTTAATAATACCATTTACAGTAAATTTATCTTGAGCAGATAATGAAACTGCAAATAAAACGGATATCCAAAAAAATAAATTTTTCATACTTTTTACTTTAACTTCCAATATGTTTGTAAATATATTACCATCTTTTTATTTTAATTGATATAGTTATTTTTTACTAACATAAATTTTAAAAGTCCAAAAGTATTGATAAAATCTGTTTTAAATGTTCGTATTTATATAATAGAACCTATTTGTTAAAATTCAAATTAATACAACTATAATATTGATTACAAATAAGTTATATGAAATATTAGAAAAAAGTAATCACATATTTAGTTATTATTTATAAAATTAAACCTGTTTTTTTAAAATCTGAAGGAGTTTGATTGGTTATTTTTTTAAAAGTAGTATTAAAAGATGTTTTAGAATTGAAGCCTGATTCAAAAGCAATACCTAAGATTGTTAATTTATCCATTTTACGATTTAACAATAATTCTTTGGCTTTATCAACTCTATAACTATTAATAAACTGAAAAAAATTTTCATTAAAACCAGTATTAATAACATAAGATAATTGATGTGGTGTTATGGATAATAGATTGGCCAGTTTAATTAAATTTAATTCACTGTCCAAATATGGTTTTTGGCTTAGCATTATCTCGCTGAGTTTATTCTTTATTACTATCATTTCTTCATCTGTAATGATTTTTCTTTTTATTCCTGCCAATGATTCATCCTGATTTATGGTAATCAATTCACTCCTTTGTTTTTCATCCAATGGATAAATTTCTCTTTGTTTTAACGAATAATAAGCAATGAAATAAATAATTATCAGAAATGCTAAATTTATAAATATGTTGAGATTTGTAGTATAAAATAAAATATTATAGAGAATTACAATGATAACAACCAAAAACATTAAGATAATGATATGCTCCAACCAATTGAGGTCGATCTCTTCAATATCCGATGAAAATAATAAAACTTTCTTTTGGTGTTTACGAATTTCAATGTAAGATTTTACAACATAAAATATTGATTGGTAAAGAATAAGTCCTATCAACAGGAATTGAAATATTCTTTGATCAATATTGAAATTGAAAAATTGCATCAATAGAACTATCAAATATAATAGTGGTAACAGGGTATGTTTAATGTCACTACGTTGGAATTTATAATCTGGATTTGTAAAATAAATCACACTTAGATAAAAAACCAAAGGAGTAAAAAATTGAATAAATCGAATAAATATAATAAAGTAATTGTTTATTTCAATAATGTTTGCAATAAATGTAATTTCTTCAATCCAAAACGTTGACCACAATAAAAAAGATACTCCTAACCAAAAATTTGCTCTTTTATTTACCTTTAACGGATTAATAAAATTCAAAAAAGAAAGTAATATAAGAGATCCATTTATTACAATTATTATTAAAGTATTTAGGTTGTTTGTATCCATATTATTTATTATGGTTTTACAATATTGATTCTTAATAATTATTAACTATACTTAATTTTGTTTTAGATCTATGTTTTAAGCTAATTTGATAAATATAAAAAATTAATCAAATGTATTTAAATTCAAGGTATCCCGGTAAAAAATAGATAATTATAATTTAAAGTGAATTTAATAATTTA
>DAOVTC010000144.1 GCA_030633285.1 Flavobacteriaceae bacterium | reverse complement strand
TGAGTTACGCCAAGTGCATTGTATTTTTCCCAATCATCTTGTTTTGAGTAATTTGGAATCATCATTCCATTAGTAACTACAACTCTTGGTGCATTATTATGTGAAGGAAATAACCCTAAAGGATGACCGGAATACATTACAAGGGTTTGTTCTTCCGTCATTTCAGCCAAATATTTCATGGTCAATAAATATTGTGCCCAGTTCTGAAAAGCTGCACCATTACCACCATAAGTTATTAACTCATGCGGGTGTTGCGCAACTGCATAATTCAAATTATTTTGAATCATATGCATGATGGCTTTGGCCTGATTACTTTTACCAGGATATTCGTCAATTGGGCGAGCATACATTTCATAATCTGGGCGAAATCGATACATATAAATTCGACCATAATTTTTTAATTCTTCGGCAAATTCTACGGCTAAAACTGGATGGTATTTTTTGTCAAAATATCGTAAAGCATTTTGAATGGCTAACTTTTTTTCATCTACTGAAAGAATGTCTTTTCTTTTTGGAGCATGATTTATTGTAGTGTTAAATTCTTTTGGTTGAGGTAATTCATTAGGAATTCCTTGTAGTATTTGTTGTTTGAAAGAGTTCATAAAATTAGTATTTAATAATTATGAGTTAAAGGATTAAAACCATACGGGCAATGCTTGCAGTTACTTTTGCAACAGTATCCTCTTTTTAAGTGGTAATTTTTAGTGAAAACTTTATAACCTTCTTTGTTTATGTAAAAATCTTCAGGTAATAATTCTTTATTAGTAAAATTCATTTTACAAAAATAATTTATTGAATTGATTTTTGTACATTTCAGAGATGTTAATTTTTTCTAAAATGTTTCTCAGATCAAGATTTAATGCAATGGCAATTTGGCCATTTATAATTTTGAATGATAAGAAATTAAAGTATGATAAAATTGTATTAAATCATGAAAAAATTCATCTAAAACAACAAATTGAAATGTTGTTGGTATTTTTTTATATATGGTATGTAATTGAATTTATAGTTAGGTTGCTAGTTTGTAGGAGTTGGATGAATGCATATTACACCATAAGTTTTGAAAAAGAAGCATATGAAAATGAGCAAAATCTTACTTATATTCGCCAAAGGAATTTTTGGAATTTTTTGAAATATTTATAAGTGGAATTTATAAAGAATAATATAGAAAATCAACGGGTTGTTTTATCTGAATTAGAAAAGTTTGGCGTAAATCTTTTTATTAAAAGAGAAGATCAAATTCACCCTTATATTTCGGGTAATAAATACAGAAAATTAAAATACAATCTTTTTAAAGCTCAAGAAGAGAAGTATGATACCTTGCTTACTTTTGGAGGTGCTTATTCAAATCATATTAGTGCTGTTGCCTTTACAGGGAAAGAATTTGGATTTAAAACAATAGGAATTATTAGAGGAGATGAACTGAGTAATGATTTAAAGAATACGTTAGAGCAAAATCCTACATTAAATATAGCTAATAAACATGGTATGCAATTTGAATTTGTTACCAGAAGTGATTACAGGTTAAAAAATACAGTGGAGTTTATTGATAAATTAAAGGATAAATTTGGTAATTTTTATTTGATCCCTGAAGGAGGTACAAATAATTTGGCAATTAGAGGTTGTGAAGAAATTTTAAAACAAGGTGATGAAAGCTTTGATATTATTTGTTCAGCTATTGGAACAGGAGGAACTATTTCAGGTATAATTAATTCTATTAATGAAAACCAAAAAGTTTTGGGGTTTCCGGCATTGAAAGGAGATTTTTTGACTAAAGAAATAGAAAAATACACAATACAAGGTAAAAATTGGAGTTTAATAAATGATTATCATTTTGGAGGATTTGCAAAAATAAATGAAGGATTGGTGAATTTTATCAATCAGTTTAAATTGGAAACCTCTATACCTTTAGACCCAATATATACTGGAAAGATGATGTACGGCTTAGTTGATTTGATTAAAAAAGGATTTTTTAAGAAAGGAACGAATATTTTAGCAATACACACAGGCGGTTTGCAAGGAATTAATGGAATGAATAATTATTTAAAACAAAAACAATTGCCTTTAATTCAATAATGAAAAAATTAATATTATACATATCAATAATTTTTGTTAGCTTATTATCAAGCTGTGGATCATCAAAAAAAACGACTTCTTCTTCAGGTAGAAATGCAAATGGGATATCAGAAGAATTAAAAAGAGAAAAAAAGATTTATGCTGATAGCGATCAGTTTTTTCAAAAATTTAAAAATAACAATTCAAATTTGAATCACTATACAATAGATTATATTGAAAAATATAAAAATATTGCCATTGAAAAAATGATAGAATATAAAATTCCGGCAAGTATTACTTTATCGCAAGGAATTTTAGAATCCGGTAACGGTAGAAGTGAACTTTCTAGAAAATCTAATAATCATTTTGGAATAAAATGCCATAAAGATTGGAAAGGAAAAAAAGTTCGTTATGATGATGATAGACGAAGAGAATGTTTTAGGAAGTATGATAATCCTGTAGGTTCATTTAATGACCATTCACTTTTTTTAACTACTAGAGGTAGATATGCATTTTTGTTTGATTTAAAACAAGATAATTATAAGGGTTGGGCTAAAGGATTAAAAAAAGCGGGTTATGCAACCGATAGAAAATATCCTTCAAAATTGATTAATCTTATTGAAGATTATCATTTACATGAATACGACAAACTGGTTTTAAAATCTAAAAACAAGCGATACAATTATAAAGAAAAAGAAACTATTGTATTTATTACTGTAAATAAAGGAGACACGTTATATTCTATTGCTAAAAATAATAATATATCAGTTGAAGAGTTAAAAAAATACAATCAATTGACTTCAAACGAAATTAGTATTGGCCAAAAGTTATATCTTTCAAAATAATGGGTTTTTTTGTGGATGTAAAAAAAACTACCCATTTATACAGGTAGTTTTTCATTATCAACTCAAAACTAATCTAATTATGATTTTTTTATGATTTATTAGTTTATTTTTCTTCTTGGCTTTCCTTTATCTTGACTGCGCTTTTTGGAAATATTCATCATTTTACGTTTTTGAAAATTATTCCATTGTTCAAATTGATTTTCTGTTAAAATGTTTTTCATTTCTGTGTGAAATACCAGTTGATTATCTAACCTTTCATTTATCATTTTAAATCGTTCATCAGAAGTTGGTTTTGTACCATTTTCTTTCATGGTTTTGTACGTTTCCATTTTCTTTTTTCTTTCTACTGCTTGTTTTTTATTGATTTTTAAAATTTGTTTTTGTTGAGAAGAGCTTAAATCTAAATTTAAAGCCATTCTTTTAGTTTGTAATATTGCTTGTTGTTCAGGGCTGTAATCATTAAATTTTGATTTTGTATAAGGTGTTTTTTGTGCGAAAGTAAAAACTGTAAATCCTATTAGGATTATGGTCAATATTTTTTTCATGATATTTATTTTTAAATGATTATAATTTTACCTTAAGACTAATATATAGATATTTGGTTTAAGCATTAACTTAACTTTAACTAAGTTATTTTATTAATATACTTACTAAGTTTTAATAACCATTTGCAATCATATTTTAATGTATTTTTGCAAAATGAAAGAAACACATCAACTTTCTGATTGGTTACCAACTACTAACAAAGAAGTAAAAATTAGAGGCTGGGAAGCGTTAGATGTTATCATTTTTAGTGGTGATGCCTATGTTGACCATGCAGCCTTTGGTCCAGCTGTTTTAGGACGCATTTTAGAAAGTTTTGATCTGCGTGTTGCTATTGTACCGCAACCTAGTGTACATGATAACTTACAGGATTTTGAAAAATTAGGAGCTCCCAAACTGTTTTTTGCTGTTACAGCAGGAGCAATGGATTCGATGGTAAGTAATTATACGGCTAGTAAACGTAAAAGAGATAAAGATGCCTATACGCCGAATGGAGATAAAGGTTTTAGACCAGATTATGCGGCTACGGTTTACTCAAAAATTTTAAAAGAAAAATTTCCAGATATTCCTGTGGTTGTTGGTGGTATTGAAGCTTCTTTACGAAGAGTAACTCATTATGATTATTGG
>DAOVTC010000020.1 GCA_030633285.1 Flavobacteriaceae bacterium | reverse complement strand
TAAATTATTAGCTGTTCATCATGAAAATGTTATTCCCGATATTTTAATTTTAGGAAAAGCTCTATCTGGAGGTGCTTATCCGGTATCAGCAGTTTTAGCAAACAATGAAATAATGGACGTTATCAAACCAGGACAACACGGTTCTACTTTTGGCGGAAATCCATTGGCATCAGCTGTAGCCATTGCTGCATTAGAAGTAATTGAGGAAGAAAATCTGGCAGAAAATGCTGAAAAACTTGGAAATATTTTCCGCAAAGAATTACATGAATTTGCAAATAATAATGATTTAATAAAACTTGTAAGAGGAAAAGGCTTGCTAAACGCAATACTTATAAATGATACTGAAGATAGCTCAACAGCATTAGATATTTGTATCAAATTGAAAGAAAATGGCTTACTGGCTAAACCAACTCATGGAAACATTATTCGTTTTGCGCCACCACTTGTTATGACTGAAGATCAATTAATGGATTGTATATCAATTATTAAAAAAACAATTTCAGAATTTTAAAATATTTAAAAAAAATGCCCCAAATGATTTACATCATTTGGGGCTTTATATTTTTATGATATAGATATCAAAAATGACAGGTATTATTCAAAAAACTTTTTCCTATCCTAGCTCCTTTCTATTTTTACTTTATAATTAATAACCTTCTGTAAGGTGTTGTAGTTTTATTTTATTTTCTAACCTAATACGTTTACCCTGTAATTTTATATAACCTTCTTTTTTGAACTCTGATAACAATCTAATTGTTGATTCGGTAGCAGTACCTATAGCATTAGCAATTTCTTCTCTAGTCAATGTAACTGAAATATATCCTTCACTATCTACACCAAAAATTCTTTCAAAAAACAAAAGTGATTCAGCCAAACGCTCTCGAACATTTTTTTGAGCCATATTTGCAATAGCAGAGTTTGCTTCATCTAAGTCTTCAGCAAGTGATTTTGTTATTTCCATTGAAAATTCAGAATTACTTTTAAATAAACTAATAATCTCATTTTTTGGAATAAAACAAACATCCATATCTTCCAAAGCTGTCACTGTTAAGTGAGCAACAGAATTACTTATTACTGATCGATGCCCTACAAGTTCACCTTTTTTAATAAATCGCACAATTTGTTCCTTACCATTTGGAGCTAATTTTGATAATTTACACTTGCCATTTCGCAAACAATAGACACCCTTTAAAGCAGTACCTTCACTAAAAATAGCTGCCCCTTTTTTAAAATGAATGGTTTTTTTCTTTTGATCTATGTTTGCTAATTCTTCTGGAGGAATAGAGTGCAAAGAATTTAAATCTCTGATAACACATTTTTCACAAGTTTGCGACATATCTTAATAAATATTTTTAAATTCAAAATTATGCAAATTTAGTCAAAATATGACATTTATCATTTTTTTAATTGATTTTTTTAATTGAAATTTACACCTTTATTTTTATTGATATATGTCAAAACAAAATTGCTACCATTGTGGACTAAAATGTGACACTGATGAAATTAGATTTGATGACAAATTGTTTTGCTGCAATGGATGTAAAACTGTTTATGAAATATTAAATCAAAATGAACTCTCTTGTTATTATGATTTAGAACAAACACCCGGCTCTATTCCAAAAGAAATAAAAGGAAAATACAACTACCTCGACAACGAAGAAATTGCTGATAAAATTATAGAATTTAATGATGGTGAGACTTGTGTAGCTAATTTTAGCATTCCAAGCATTCATTGTAGTTCTTGCATTTGGGTATTAGAAAACTTAAACAAATTAAATAGTGGTGTAAAAACTGCTATGGTAAATTTTCCAAAAAAAGAAGTTAGAATTACCTATAAAAGTTCTCAAATTTCTCTTAAAGAAGTTGTTGAGCTCATTACTTCAATTGGGTATGAACCTTTTATAAGTCTAGATGATACAAATTCTTCAAAAAATAAAGTAAATAGAACATTAATTTACCAAGTTGCTGTTGCTGGATTTGCTTTTGGAAATATTATGATGTTATCTTTTCCTGAATACTTTGAAATGGATGAATACTGGCTCAATAGATTCAAACCATTTTTTAGAGGTTTGATGTTTACTTTTTCTATTCCTGTTGTAATTTATTCTGCTAAAGATTATTTAATTTCCGCCTATAAAGGATTAAGTCATAATATTTTAAATATAGATGTTCCAATATCTCTTGGTATTTTGGTTCTGTTTAGTAGAAGCATTTATGAAATCATATCACAAACAGGGCAAGGTTATTTTGATAGTTTAACTGGTTTGATTTTCTTTTTATTACTCGGTAAAGTTTTTCAACAAAAAACATATAGTTTTTTATCATTTGAGCGTGATTATAAATCTTATTTTCCCATTGCAATAACCAAAATTAATAGAGATCAAACTCAAGAAAATATTGTTGTTCATAATATAAAACAAGGAGACAGATTATTAATTAGAAATGAGGAAATAATACCTGTTGACGGTATTTTACTAAATGGAAAAGCCCTTTTAGATTACAGTTTTGTTACTGGAGAATCAATACCAATAACAAAAATTTCAGGTGATAAAATTTTCGCAGGTGGCAAACAAACAAGTGGAGCAATTGAAATGGAAGTATTACAAACTGTTACACAAAGTTATTTAACACAACTTTGGAGCAATGATATATTCCAAAAAAATACTACAAAAAACATTAAAACATTAACTGATAGTATAAGCAAACATTTTACCATTATTATTTTATCTATAGCATTTCTTGCAGGAGTTTATTGGTATTTTACTGATAAATCTATGGCATTTCAAGTAGTTTCTGCAATACTAATTATAGCCTGTCCTTGTGCTTTGGCACTCTCAGCTCCATTTGCTTTAGGCAACATGATTCGCATATTTGGAAAAGAAAAATTTTATTTAAAAAATACCAATATTATAGAATCTATTGCAAAAATTGACACTCTTGTTTTTGATAAAACAGGTACTATTACGACAAATGATAGCTCTCAAATTCAATATAAAGGAATTTCATTAACCCAAAGCGAATTGAAAGCTATAAAATCTTTACTTAGATCGTCAAATCATCCTTTAAGCAGAATGCTTTATGATTCACTCAAAATGGACGAGAGTGATAACGTCATCGGTTTTAAAGAAATTTTAGGCAAAGGATTAAAAGGTAAAATAGATAAAGATACTATCAAGGTTGGGTCAGCAAGTTTTGTAGGTTCAGATGAAAACAAATTAATACAAACAAGTATATTTGTTAAAATTAATGATGAAATAAAAGGTAAATTCATCTTTCAAAATACTTATCGAGATGGTTTGCAACACGTTTTTCAAATTTTAGCAAAAAAATTAAAACTAGCAATTTTATCTGGTGATAATGAAGGTGAAAAACAAAATTTAGAAAACATATTACCCAAAAATTCACAAATTTTATTCAACCAAAAACCTGAGAAAAAATTGCAATTTATTAAAGGATTACAAGACAACAACCAAAAAGTAATGATGCTTGGTGATGGTTTAAATGATGCTGGTGCCTTAGCTCAAAGTAATGTTGGTATAGCTATTTCTGAGAATATTAATGTGTTTTCACCAGCTTGTGACGGGATTTTAGATGCTGAAAACTTTAACAAATTACCAAATTTTATTAAGCTTTCCCAAAAAACTATTCTAATTATAAAAATTAGTTTTGTAATTTCTTTTCTATATAATTTAATAGGTATGTATTTTGCTGTAACCGGAAACCTATCTCCTATAATTGCTGCTATATTGATGCCTATCAGTTCTATTTCAGTTGTAATTTTTGTGACAATTAGTACGAATCTTATAGCAAAAAAATTGTTATATTAGCAACTGTTAAAAATTTGTTAATAAATTTTACTAAAAACATGATAAATATCATGTTTTGAAATTTTAACATTTTTTTATTTTACCAAAACTAAAAAATCAAAATGAATATCATTTTTATGCTAATTGCAATAAGTCTTGTAATTGCATTAATTTTTTTTATTTTATTTGTAAAGTCTGTAAAAACAGGTCAGTTTGATGATGTTTATACACCCTCTGTACGTATGTTGTTTGATGATGAGCTGGTAGAGGAAGATACAACCAACAAAAAATCAACTAATTAAACTTTTATACTAAATCTAAATTTTCAATATGGAAAAAGAACAATTTTATTACGACAACAAAATTGTAAAAATGTTTTTCATTGCTACAATTGTTTGGGGTATTGTAGGCATGACTGTAGGGCTTATGGTTGCCTTTCTATTCAATTTCCCAAATTACATGGAAGGAATTTCATGGTTAAGTTTTGGTAGATTAAGACCTTTACATACTAATGCCGTAATTTTTGCTTTTGTAGGTAATGGTTTTTTTGTGGGAATGTATTACTCGATGCAACGCCTACTTAAAACTAGAATGTTTAGTGATACTTTAAGTAAAATACATTTTTGGGGATGGCAATTAATAATTGTTGCCGCTGCAATTACATTACCTTTAGGATATACCTCTTCTAAAGAATATGCTGAATTAGAATGGCCAATTGATATTGCTATTACCATAATTTGGGTAATTATGGGTATTAATATGATTGGTACTCTTATAAAAAGACGTCAACGTCATATTTATGTAGCAATTTGGTTTTATATAGCAACATTTGTAACTATAGCTGTATTACATATTTTTAATAATTTAGAAATACCTGTATCTGCTTTTAAGAGTTATTCAGTCTATGCAGGTGTCCAAGATGCTTTAGTTCAATGGTGGTACGGACATAATGCTGTAGCGTTTTTCTTAACTACACCTATGCTTGGTTTAATGTATTATTTTGTACCTAAAGCAGCCAACAGACCAGTTTATTCATATAGATTATCTATAATTCACTTCTGGACTTTGATATTTATTTATATATGGGCAGGTCCTCACCATTTATTATATACTGCTTTACCTGAATGGGCTCAAAACTTAGGTACTGTATTTTCAATAATGTTAATATTCCCTTCTTGGGGTGGTATGATTAATGGTTTATTGACCTTAAGAGGTGCTTGGGATAAAGTAAGAGAAGATCCTATTTTAAAATTCTTTGTTGTTGCAATAACTGGTTACGGTATGTCAACATTTGAAGGTCCAATGCTATCTTTTAAAAATTTAAATGCAATAGGTCATTATACGGATTGGATTATAGCACACGTACATATTGGTACTTTAGCTTGGAATGGGTTTATCATTGCTGGAATGCTTTATTGGTTAGCAAAAAAATTATGGAAAACAGAATTGTATTCTACTAAATTAGCTAATATCCATTTCTGGGTTGGTACACTTGGTATTTTATTTTATGCATTACCTCTTTATGTAGCTGGCTTTACACAAGCTGCTATGTGGAAACAATTTAATCCAGATGGTACATTAGTATATGGAAACTTCTTAGAAACAGTTACTCAAGTTTTACCTATGTATGCCATGCGATCTTTTGGTGGAACTTTATACCTTACAGGTTTTATTATCATGGCTTATAATCTAGTAAAAACAGCAAAAGCAGGTAGTATTGTTAAAGATGAACTTGCAGAAGCTGTACCTTTAAAGAAAATTTCTGCAGCAAGAGTTGCAGGAGAAGGATGGCATTCATGGTTAGAAAGACGTACAGTTTTATTTACTATTTTGACTACGGTTGCAATTTTAGTAGGTGGTGCAGTTGAAATTATACCATTACTTGTTATTGACTCAAATATACCAACTATTAGCTCTGTAAAACCTTATACTCCACTCGAATTAGAAGGGCGAGATATTTATATTCGTGAGGGTTGTAATAACTGTCACTCACAAATGATTCGTCCGTTTAGATCAGAAGTTGAGCGTTATGGAGAATATTCAAAAGCAGGTGAATTTGTCTATGACCATCCATTTTTATGGGGTTCTCGTAGAACCGGGCCAGATGTACACCGTATAGGAGGAAAATATAACGATAACTGGCATTTTAATCATATGCTAGATCCTAGATTAACCTCTCCAGGATCAATTATGCCTCAATATCCATGGTTGATTAAAGATGATTTAGATATTTCTCATACTGCTGACAAGTTAAGTGCTATGGTAATATTAGGGGTACCTTATACGCAACATGAATTAGACAAAGCTGTGTATCTTTTAAAAAATCAAGCTGCAGAAGTTGAGAAAAATTTAAGACAAGACCCAGAGTTTGTGAAAAATTATGGAGATGCCAATATGCAAAATAAAGAGATTGTTGCCTTAATTGCATATTTACAAAGATTAGGTACTGATATTAAAGGAGAACAAACAGCTAAAAACTAATCTTATGTTAAGATATATCAAACATCATTTAGATACAATTTCAGGTGTTGAAATTTATCCTATTATTTCACTTTTACTGTTTTTTATAGTATTTATTACTATGCTTATTTATGTATTTAAAATTCCTAAAAGCAGTATTGAAGAAATAAGTAATTTACCATTAGATAACGACTTAAAAAATAACACTCATGAATGATAAAAAACAATTAAGTGGATGGCAACGATTTATGCAGTCGATGACCAAAGCCAATGAGTTAGGCAAGGAAGAAGATATAATGACAGACCATGATTATGATGGTATAAAAGAATTAGATAATGTATTACCTCCTTGGTGGCTTTACGGCTTTTACATTACAATTGCGATAGGTGTTTTTTACTATGTTCAGGTATTTACAAATTCAGAAACTTACAGCCAAAAAAAGGAGTATGCTGCAGAAGTTGAACAAGGTAAAAAGGAAATTGAAGCATATAAAAAAGCACACCCTGAGTTATATGATGATGCAAACCTTGTTGCATTAACTGATCCAGCTGATATAGAAAAAGGTAAAGAATTATTTGCCACTAAAACATGTACAGCATGTCACTTAGCTGATGCAGGTGGTAGCATCGGACCTAACCTTACAGATGATAAATGGATTTTGGGTGGTGGTTTTAAAAATATTTATACTGTTATTTCTAAAGGAGGAAGACCTGGTAAAGGAATGATTGCATGGGAATCAACAGTAAGTCAAAAAGAAAGACAACAATTAGCAAGTTATATAATATCTATACAAGGTACAACTCCTGCTAATCCAAAAGCACCAGAAGGAGATATAACTTGGAGTAAGTAAACAGTAGGTTTCACTATTTCTTACAGTGAACTACTGTGTTTTTGATTTTTTTAGTTAGTAGTAGAAAAGGCTATTATTGTTTTTAAAACAATATAGCCTTTTCAAAGTTTTAAAAAATAACCTAATGTCACTAATGTCACAAGAGAACGAAAATTTTAGAGATTCTATAGGAACAATTAAAGAGGATGGTAATAGAAATGTAATCTTCCCTAAAAAACCAAAAGGTAAATTCACAAATTACCGCACTTATGTCAGTTGGATTTTAATTACCTTTTTATTCGCAGCTCCTTTTGTTAAGATCAATGGTAATCAATTTTTACTTTTTAATATACTAGATAGAAAATTTAATATTTTTGGTCAACCTTTTTGGCCTCAAGATTTTTATCTTTTGGTTCTTTCACTACTTGTAGGAGTTGTATTCGTAATACTTTTTACCGTTATTTTTGGTAGAATCTTTTGTGGATGGATGTGTCCTCAAACTATTTTTATGGAAATGGTATTCCGAAAAGTAGAATACGCCATTGAAGGTGATAGAACAAAACAAATAAAATTAGACAAACAAGAATGGAATGCTGAAAAAATTGGTAAAAAATCTTTAAAATGGAGTGTCTTTTTTATTATTTCTTTTCTTATATCTAATGCATTTTTAGCTTATTTCATAGGTGGTGACACATTAATTGAACATATTAAAGATGGTCCTGTTACACATCTTGACACATTAATAAAACTTTTAGTTTTCACTAGTGTGTTTTATTTTATTTTTGCATGGTTTAGAGAACAGGCCTGTATTATTGTTTGCCCTTATGGCAGATTACAAGGTGTATTATTAGACAATCATTCTATAAATGTAGCATACGATTTTAAACGTGGTGAAGGACGTCAAAAATTGCGTAAAGATGAAGATAGGGAAGCTAATGATCTTGGGGATTGCATTGATTGCAAACAATGTGTTTTAGTTTGTCCAACTGGTATAGATATACGTAACGGTACTCAAATGGAATGTGTTAATTGTACAGCTTGTATTGATGCTTGTGATGAAGTAATGGATAAAGTAGGCTTTGAAAGAGGATTGATTCGATATGCTTCTGAAAATAATATTGAAGAAGGCGAGAAATTTTCATTTAATACAAGAATTATTGGTTATACAACTATTTTAACTTTGTTACTTGCTTTCTTAATTACACTTTTATTTTTAAGAAATGATGTTCAGGCAACTATCTTACGTCTTCCTGGACAAATGTATTCTACTAAGGGTGAAGTAGTAAGTAATGTTTACACCTTTAAACTAATCAATAAAACAAATGATCCTTATGAAAATGTAAAAATTAAGCTAATTTCGCATAATGGTGAAGTTCAAATTATTGGAGGTGATGTATCAGTTTCAGGAGGAGAACTTAAAGAAGGAACCATTTTTATACATATTGATAAAAAAGATTTACATTCATCAAAAGAAAAATTAAAAATTGGCATATACTCTAAAGGTGAATTAATAGAAACAACCAAAACTAATTTTCCTGCACCATTGCAAGTAAATCAGTAAAATATATTAGTAAAATGAAAATAAAATTTAATTGGGGTACAGGAATAGTTGTTGCAATGTTACTTTTCATGACTTTTATTTTATCTTTTGTTTATAAGACAATTGCTATTGATAAATACGAACACCATCTTGTATCGGAAGATTATTATAAAGATGAACTATATTATCAAAAAGAAATAGATAAATTAAATAATGCTGCAAAATTAACAGAAAATATAACTTTAAGTAATTCTGAAAAAGGAATAACAATTCATTTTCCTGAAGATAAAGATATTAACCAAATAAATGGTACAATACATTTTCAAAGAAGGTCTAATTATAAATTAGATTTCAATAAAGATATCAAACTCGATAATCATTCTATTATCATACCAGATAGTTTATTGGTCTCTGGAAAATGGATTATTAAAATAGATTGGCAATATAAAGGAGAGGAGTATTTATTGAAAGAATCTTGGTTTTATTAGTGAGACTTTTTTTTATAAATAGTTTCTGTTGATTCCTACTCATCAGTAATTATATCAATTCCACATATTAGTTTTCTAAAATTAAAAAATTATAAACATGCTCTATACTGCATTAATATTAGGTTTGATTGGAAGTTTTCATTGTTTAGGCATGTGTGGACCAATAGCTTTTATACTCCCTGTTGATCGTAAGAACAAATCAAGAATGATATGGCAAATTATTTTATATCATGCTGGTAGGTTACTAACATATTCTATAATTGGTTTTTTATTTGGTCTCCTCGGTAAAGGTTTATATTTAGCTGGTTTTCAACAAAGGCTATCAATATTAATTGGAATTATCATGATATTATCTATAATAATTCCCGCTAAAGTTTTAAATCACTATAACTTTACAAAACCTCTGTACCATATTATTGGAAAAGTAAAACAAAAATTAGGATTATATTTAAAAAAAACCTCAAATAAAGCATTATTTTTGATTGGATTCTTTAACGGGTTTTTACCTTGTGGATTGGTTTATATGGCACTTATTGGATCTATTGCAATGGGTAATTCTTTGAGTGGAGCATTATATATGTTTGTTTTTGGTTTAGGAACAATTCCTCTTATGAGTGGTGCTGTAATTCTGGGTAATTTTGTTAGTCTTAATTTTAGGAATAGAATTCAAAAAGCAATTCCTATATTTGTAATAATAATTGGATTGTTATTTATTTTAAGAGGATTGGGACTTGGAATACCATACATCTCCCCTTCTGATACAAAATTACATCTATCTAATAATCCGCAATCATGTATAACAGAATAAAGATATTTTATGTTAAATCAACCAGCTTTAGTTAAAGAAGATTTCGAAAAAATTAATTCAAGAGAAGAATTAATTGATATCATCAATAAAAAAAACATCAACATTGACAAACCCTTATCAACTGTTCGATATGAGCAAGAAAAAAAATTATTGCAAATTGAACTGGTTAAATTACAACAATGGGCAACCAAAAATAAAAAGAGAATTGCTGTAATTTTTGAAGGAAGAGATGCTGCTGGAAAAGGGGGGAATATTAGACGTTTTACTGAACATTTAAATCCGCGCTCAATGAGGTTAGTTGCTTTAAGCAAACCTACAAAAATTGAAATGGGCCAATGGTATTTTAGACGATACATCAAACATTTACCAAATCCCGGAGAAATAGTTTTTTTTGATAGAAGTTGGTATAATCGTGCTGTTGTTGAACCTGTTATGGGATTTTGCTCAGAAAAACAATACAATCAATTTATGGTACAATTACCGGAATTTGAACATATGCTATATGAAGATGGAGTTATAATCATTAAATTTTGGCTATCTATAACAAAAGCAGAGCAATTAAAAAGATTTAATGCCAGAATGGGAAATCCGCTAAAGCGTTGGAAATTTAGTCCCGTAGATAAAAAAGGTCAAGAATATTGGGATGTATATACCAAATATAAAGAACAAATGTTTAGCAAAACACATAACTCATTTTGCCCGTGGGTCATTGTAAAAACAAATGATAAACACACAGCAAGATTAGAATGTATGCGTTATGTATTATCTCGAATTGATTATGAAGGTAAAGATGATTCAAAAATATCATTATCACCAGATCCAAATGTAATAATGCATTATTTTCGCTC
>DAOVTC010000150.1 GCA_030633285.1 Flavobacteriaceae bacterium | reverse complement strand
TTTATTGCATATGATGGAGTGTTACAGCGATATGAAGGATTAATATTATTTATTTTATTGATAGTGTTTTTAGTTTATTTGCTAAAATTTCAAAAACCTGCGGTTGTTGATGAAATGCCAGAAGATGATATAGAGTTACCTATTTACTTAGTATTAATATATTTAGTTATTGGTGGTTTAGGGCTTTGGGGTGGTTCAGAGCTGTTAATAAAAGGTGCTGTAAACTTAGCAAGTGAATACGGAGTAAGTGAGCGAATAATTGGAGTAACTATAATATCAATAGGTACTAGTGTTCCTGAGTTAGCAGCATCAATAATTGCAGTTATTAAGAAAGAAAAAGCTATTTCACTTGGTAATTTATTAGGTTCAAATGTATTTAATATTTTAGCTGTACTCGGTATTACTTCTATGGTAACACCTTTAACAGTTCAGGATCCGGGTTTATTAACTAATGATATTATTTGGATGTTGGTTATTGCATTGCTCATATTTCCGTT
The DNA here is from genome assembly GCA_030633285.1 of Flavobacteriaceae bacterium. The sequence continues at coordinate 3,306 of DAOVTC010000150.1, read as the reverse complement.
GGTTTTTGCGCCTGTTCGCATGAAATTAAGCTGGAAAGAAGGCTTAATATTACTTGGATTTTATGTAGTTTTTATCGCTTTAATGTTATAAATAAATTACCTTTTAAAATTTTGCACTATTATTTTTTATCAATAAAAAACAAGGGTTAATATCCACTATTTAATAAAAACACAAAAATAACCCTAAAAAAATAGGGGTATATTGTTGTTTATTTATAAAAAATCATATTTTTGTACTTTAAAATATAAATAAAATATTATGACTTCTTTTAGATTTAAAGCATTAAAACAAACAATAAACCGTAACCCTAAAAAGTTTATTGAGCCAAGAAAACATTCAGAAAGTTTCGGAATAAATGTATTTAGTGAAAATACAATGCGCCAATATTTAACTAAAGATGCTTATGGAGGTGTAATGGATGCAATGAATTATGGATCTAAAATTGATAGAAAAATTGCAGATCAGGTAGCTTCGTCAATGAAAGATTGGGCTATGACAAAAGGAGTTACACATTATACGCATTGGTTTCAACCTTTAACGGGAGGAACTGCTGAAAAACACGATGCATTTTTTGAACCAATTGGTGGTGGTAACGCTATTGAAAGATTTGGAGGAAGCGAATTGGTTCAACAAGAACCAGATGCTTCAAGTTTTCCAAGTGGTGGGATAAGAAATACTTTTGAAGCACGTGGATATACTGCTTGGGATCCAACATCTCCAGCATTTATTTATGGCACAACCTTATGTATTCCTACTATATTTGTTGCATATACAGGGGAAGCTTTAGATAATAAAACACCGCTTTTAAGAGCCTTACAGTCAGTTGATAAATATGCTACAGCTGTAGCAAAATATTTTGATAAAAATGTTAAAAAAGTAACAGCTTCTTTAGGCTGGGAACAAGAATACTTTTTGATTGATAAAGCTTTAGTTATCTCTCGTCCCGATTTGATTATGACAGGTCGAACTTTACTAGGTCATTCATCTGCTAAAGGTCAGCAATTAGATGATCATTATTTTGGTAGTATACCGCAAAGAGCATTGAATTTTATGCGCGAATTAGAATTTGAAAGTATGAAATTGGGTATACCTGTTAAAACACGTCACAATGAGGTGGCACCTAATCAATTTGAATTAGCACCAATTTATGAAGAAGCTAACTTAGCTGTTGACCATAATTCACTATTAATGGATGTTATGGGTAAAGTAGCATCAAAACATAATTTTAGAGTTTTATTTCATGAAAAACCATTTGCCGGAATTAACGGTTCTGGTAAACACAATAACTGGTCATTAAGTACCAATACGGGAGTGAATTTATTAGCTCCAGGTAAAACACCTATGCGTAATTTAGAATTTTTAACTTTCTTTATTAACACTATAAAAGCAATTAGAGAATATGAAGAATTAATGCGTGCAGGTATTGCATCTGCAAGTAATGATCATAGGTTAGGGGCAAATGAAGCTCCACCAGCAATTATTTCAGTATTTATTGGTGAACAATTGACAAAAGTATTAAATGATTTAGAAGGTGTAACTGATGGAAAATTATCACCTCAAGAAAAAACAGATTTAAAATTAAATGTAGTTGGTAAGATTCCTGAAATTTTGTTGGATAATACAGATAGAAATAGAACTTCTCCTTTTGCTTTTACAGGAAATAAATTTGAATTTAGAGCTGTTGGTTCACAAGCTAATTGCGCCAAACCAATGACAGTTTTAAATACAATTGTTGCTAAACAATTAAAGGATTTTAAAATTGAAGTTGATGGCTTGATCAAAAATAAAGATTTGAAAAAAGATGAAGCAATTTTTAATGTGTTACGTGAGTATATCAAACAATCAAAAGATATTTTGTTTGAAGGTAACGGATATGGTATTGAATGGGAAAAAGAGGCTAAAAAAAGAGGTTTAAGCAATAATAAAACTACACCTATTGCTCTTAAAGCCAAAATATCTAAAAAAACTATTGATTTGTATGGTGAGATGAAAGTAATGAGTGAGGTTGAAATAAAAGCTCGTCATGAAATTCAATTGGATGAATATTCTTTACGTATTCAAATTGAAGGTAGAGTTTTAGGTGATATTGCACTAAATCACGTAGTACCAACTGCAGTGAATTACCAAAATATTTTAATCAAAAATGTAACAGGATTAAAAAAAGTTTTTGGTAGTGAGTTTGAAGTCATTGCAAAAGATCAAATGGATTTGATAAGAAAAATTTCTGAGCATATTTCGGGAATAACAACCAAAACAAATATGATGGTTGAAGAACGTAAAAAAGCTAATCTTATTGAAGATGCTGAGGCTAAGGCTATTGTTTATTGTGATAAAGTAAAACCATATTTTGATGAAGTAAGATATCATTGTGATAAATTAGAATTAATGATTGATGATGAACTTTGGCCATTAACTAAATATCGTGAAATGTTATTTACCAGATAAAATTAAATTGGTTAATAATTAAAGCCCCACTTTAAGTAGGATTTTGTGTTACTAAAGTTGCGTAATTTATTATTTTTATATTTGCATGCTATACAAAATTTAAATAGATGAAGCGATTTGCTATATTATTAATCTTTTTTATTTTATATATTAATGGATTAACTGCTCAAGAGTGGCTCACAAATATTGATGAAGTAACAGTATTGGCTCAAAAAGAAAATAAAAATATTATAATGGTTTTCGCAGGTTCCGATTGGTGTGCACCTTGTATAAAGTTAGAAAAAAATATTCTGGAGACTGAAAAATTTTCACATTATGCTACTTCCCATTGGGTACTTTTAAGGTTAGATTTTCCAAAAAGGAAAAATAATAAACTACCAAAAGAACAGCAAATACATAACGATATACTTGCTGAAAAATATAATAAAAAAGGTTATTTTCCTTTAGTTTTAGTTTTAGATAAAAACGGTACAGTATTAGGAGAAACTGGATATAAAGATATTTCACCTCAAGCTTATATTGATGAATTGATAACATTTGAAAAATGAAAATACATTTTCTGATTTTTTTTCAAATTGTTTTAATATTCTCTGTATCAGCTCAAGATAAAAAATATAACCGTATTTTGAAACAAATGGGGAGTCGGTTTGATTTTTCGGTCATAGCATCTACAGAGGAAAAGGGAAATGAATATATTGATATAGCTATTTCAGAAATTAAACGAATTGAAAGTGTCATTTCTTCTTGGGATGAGCATTCCAAAACATCTAAAATCAATCATAATGCAGGAATAAAACCTGTCAAAGTAAGTAAAGAATTATTTGATCTGATCAATCGGTCTATTCAGATTTCAAAAATAA
>DAOVTC010000106.1 GCA_030633285.1 Flavobacteriaceae bacterium | reverse complement strand
TGAAACTATGGCTTTAACCCTTTCGTCTGATCGAGCTGCTGCACTTAAAGCAGAAGCAGCACCTGTACTCGAACCAAAGTATCCTATTGGTAAATGCTTTGTATCCTTGTATATACTAATCCACTTTGTTACTTTTAATAGCCGTTTTGTAAGAAGTTCAATATTGAACCGATTTTCGTAGGTTAAATCTTCTTGCTCTGTTAGTAAGTCAAAAAGCAAACTTGAAAACCCTTGTTCAAATAGTAAATCAGCAACATAATTATTCCTAGTACTTAATCTGCTGCTACCGCTACCATGTGAAAATAATATAATTCCTTTGCTATTATTTACTAACCTTAAATTTCCTTTTAAACTAATAAAATCTATTTGAATTTCTATCTCTTTGTATGTATCAGTAATATTCATAACTATATTTTTTGAATTTAGAACATGACATTATGATAAATCATAGATTTAAGATCTTTAGGTAGTTCAGTTCTAATATCTTCCAATTCACCTAAAGAAACGTATTTACGTAACATAATAAATGTTGTAAGAATATAATTTTCTGCTATTTCGTCAGATTCAAAATCATAAATGGATGTGTTTCCATTAAATTCTCTAACCAAATCAATAAATTCCGTCATATTTCTAATTCTTTTCTTTTTACCTGAAGACCATCTGTTTACGTAAACTGCTTTTAAAAACATAGGAAATTGAGCAATTAATTGTAAAGACTCTTCTATTGAAATTATTTCACGCAATCCATGTAAAATGGCAGAGAGAATGCGCCCAGCTTTATCGGTGTCACCATCAACATTCAATTTTTTTGTATATTCTTTCAGAAATGTATTTGCCTCTGATGCAAATTGATTAAAATTAAGTGCCATAATATTATATTTTTAAATTAAAACTTATAAATATTCCATTTTTGTTCGTCGGTTGTCTTTACAGCAATTAAATGTGGTGCTAAAAATTTTGAATAAAAAATCGGTGGCGTTTTATTTTTTGATTTTACATAATTTCTGGCATTATCTAAAAGTTTTATAGTTTTCCCAGAAGTGTCAATAATATATTCTTTCAAAGTGTTAGAAACTACATTTCTACCTAACACTTTGTTAAAACCTACAATTTCTTTTTCAACAATTATTACGATTGCATAGCCATCTTTAAAGTTTGAAGCATTTAAATATTGAGGTTCAATAATTTCTTTACCATTTTTATCAATATATCCATAATAATATACTCCGTCAATTAAATTTCTAATTAAGCATCTTCCTTCACTAAATACCGGATAGGTATCAGAAATAATTCCTGTTTTATATTTACAGCAAACCAGATCATCTCTAAAATCTATTACCTTTTCACCTTTACTATTTATAAAGGCCCATTGATTACCTTTTTTTATAGCTGAATATTCTTCATAAAATGGTGAAATATCATCAACTTTTTCTATAATTTGTGCATATCCAAACAACTGCATAACTAAGCAAATAATTAAAACTACTAGATTTTTCATAATATTATATATTTAATTTTCAAATAATATAAATATACTGTTTGTTTGAATTTTATAGAATGATGTTCATCAATAGAAACATTGATTTTCATCATGTTTGAATGTTAATGAATTGTTTTAATCAATCTTAAACAACATCAGTTTTGTAATTGTTTTTTCATTTTTATATCTTCGTAAATAAGTAAAAGAAATATAAAATTAAATTACAGACTTCCATAGCATATTTAAAAGGTATTGGTCCATCCAGAGCTAAATTATTAGGTAAAGAATTGGGTATTTTTTCTTATGCTGATTTGGCTAATTTTTTTCCGAACAGATATATTGATCGTACTCAATTTTTTAAAATTAACCAATTACAAACAAATAATTCAGAAGTCCAGATTATAGGTAAAATAACTTCATTTAAAACTATTCAACAAAAAAGAGGAAGTAGGTTGATTGCCACTTTTGTAGATGAAACAGGTAGTTTAGAATTGATTTGGTTTCGTGGTGCAAAATGGATTAAAGATTCAATAAAAATTAATACACCTTATGTAATTTTTGGAAAAGTAAGTTTATTTGGAAGAAATTTTAATATGCCTCACCCTGAAATAGAATTGGTTAGTGAATATAAGAAAAGTTTGCGGACGGCGATGCAACCTGTTTACCCTTCTACAGAAAAATTGGGTAACAGTGGTATTTCCAACAGGGTAATGCAAAAATTAATACAAACTTTATATTTAGAAATCAAAGGAGATTTTCAAGAAACTCTATCAGATGTAATTATTGAACAATTACAGTTGCTAAGTAAAAGTGAAGCAATGTTTAATATTCATTTTCCTAAAAATCAACAATTGCTCACAAAAGCACAACAACGATTAAAATTTGAAGAATTATTTTTTATACAATTACAATTAATTCGAAAAAAATTAATCAGAAAAAGTAAAATTAAAGGATATGCATTTGAAAAAATTGGTGATTATTTTAATGACTTTTATAATAATAATTTACCATTTGATTTGACAAATGCTCAAAAAAAGGTTTTAAAAGAAATCAGAAAAGATGTAGCTAATAATGTGCAAATGAATAGGTTATTGCAAGGGGATGTGGGTTCCGGTAAAACTATAGTTGCTGTTTTAAGTATGTTGATAGCTTTGGATAATGGATTTCAAGTAGCGTTTATAGCTCCTACGGAAATATTAGCCAAGCAGCATTATAATGCAGTAAAAGAACTATTGTACGATATGAAAATTTCTGTTAAACTATTGACAGGTTCATCAAAAACTGCTGAAAGAAAAGTAATTCATAAAGATTTAGAAAGTGGTGAATTGCAAATATTGATAGGTACACATGCATTGTTAGAAGATAAAGTGAAATTTAAAAATTTGGGTTTAGTTATAATAGATGAGCAGCATAGATTTGGGGTAGCACAAAGAGCTAAAATGTGGATGAAAAATATATTACCACCTCATATTTTAGTTATGACGGCAACTCCAATACCCAGAACATTAGCTATGAGTGTTTATGGTGATTTAGATATTTCGGTTATTGATGAATTGCCTCCTGGGAGAAAATTGATTAAAACATTGCACCGTTATGATAAAAATAGATTAGGTGTTTTTAAATTTATAATGGATGAAATCGCCAAAGGAAGACAGGTTTATATTGTTTACCCATTGATAAAAGAATCTGAAAAAATGGATTATAAAGACCTGATGGATGGTTATGAAAGTATTGTAAGAGAATTTCCTTTGCCAAATTATCAAATAAGTATAGTTCATGGGAAAATGAAACCTGCAGATAAAGAATTTGAAATGCAACGATTTGTAAATGGTGAAACGCAAATAATGGTTGCAACTACTGTGATAGAAGTTGGGGTAGATGTACCAAACGCAAGTGTAATGATTGTAGAAAGTGCAGAGCGATTCGGACTTTCACAATTACATCAATTAAGGGGAAGAGTAGGTCGTGGAGCTGATCAAAGTTATTGTATATTAATGTCGAGTTTTAAATTATCTGATAATGCTAAAACTCGTTTAGATACTATGGTAAAAACTAGTGATGGTTTTGAAATTTCCGAAGTAGATTTAAAACTTCGCGGTCCAGGTGATTTGATGGGAACACAGCAAAGTGGTGTTTTAAATTTAAAAATTGCTGATATTGTTAAAGATGCTGCAATATTACAAAAAGCAAGAAATATTGCCATAGAGGTGTTAAATAAAGATAATAATTTATCTCTACCTGAAAATAAAAATATTTTGTATACCTATCAAATGATTACAAAAAACAGAGCTATTTGGGCAAATATTAGTTAGAAATCTTCCTACAAAAAAAGAGTTAAGTGTAAAACTTAACTTCTGTTTTGAATAAAAGTTTTTTTTTACTAATTACAGCTTTCTTTTTGACTATTTATAATTTCATTAAATTCATCCAATGAAATAAATTGAGGTATATAAATAACACCACTAACTTCTAATCTACTTATATAACTTCTTAAATGATTTCTTGAACCACATTTTAATTTATCATATGTATTTAATATGTCAGCTTTATCTGTTTTATCTTCAGCCTCATCTAAATCTTTTATATCTAAATCTTCAATTGTTGCACCAACCACAAGAGCATTATCCAATGATGAACTTGATTGTGCTGTTAATTCATTGTATAGTTCTTGAAGAACTTGATTAGAAAAAACTCCTCTATCTGATGAAGCAGGATCATTTAATTTATAAGTGTTTATTAATGTTAACATTTGGTCCATGTGCTGTTGTTCACTTCTTGCAATATTATTAAAAATTGCTTCCCCATATTTGTCATATGAAAATAAATACACATCTCTTGCCAATTTTTCTTCTTCTCTCATAAATAGTAGATCATCTTTTTCTTGTTGGGATATTGTGTCTACTTGAATTTCATCTGCCGTATCATCTGAGCAACTACTTGTTAATGTAAATATTACTGCTAGAGTAAAAAATGCTAATTTCTTCATAATTTCTAAAAATTTATTTTATACAAAACTTCAAAAATCATACCCTTTTTCTAAAAATATGGTAACATTTGTTGCTTAAGGATTAGATCAACAAAAATTAATGTGATTCTAATAAATTGGTCTGATGCTTTAAGATTAAATAGTTTGATTAAATATTTTTTATAATAATTATTGATTCTTTATATTTGCTTTAATATTTAAAAATTTACTTCATGATAAAACGATACTTTTCTTTTCTTCTTGTTTTATTGGTTACAGGTTTTATTTATGGTCAAAACGATTCCATATCGACTAAAGAAATAAAAAAGCGTAAAAAATTTATTAAATATAAAAAAACAACCAATTTCCATGATACTTTAGTATTGGTAAATAACAATATTATTGTTGGTGAATTTAAACGAATGGATAGAAGTATCATTACTTTTAAAACAAAATACAGCGATAAGGATTTTAAAATTAAATGGAATAAAGTAAATGAGATTTATAGTGATAGAGTTTTTATTATTTCATTTTCTGATGGTAGCAGAATAACTAGTTCTATACACAGTAGTAAAAAAAATAAGGGCAAAGTTATACTTGATTCCGGAATTAATTCACAGGAAGAGGATTTAATGGATATAATATTCTTAGAACCTATTGGTAAGAATTTTTTAAGTAGATTGACCATTGATATTGATTTTGGAATAACAGTAACTAAAGCAAATAATTTAAAACAATTAAATTCAAGTCTTAGTTATA
>DAOVTC010000104.1 GCA_030633285.1 Flavobacteriaceae bacterium | reverse complement strand
TTTAAGATCAAGATCCCACTTAATTTTTAAGAGTTTTGCTATTTCTGTAGTGTCATTCATTTCAAAATTCACTTGAAATCCGCTTTTTTGGGTATAAAATGCTGGCAATTCTTTAGTTTTAAACCCGAGTACAGGAACTCCAAAGGTTTCTAGATATTCAAGCGTTAGGCCCAAATCGAGTATTGCTTTTATACCTGCACAAACAACAGCAACACTGGTATTGCTTAATTCTTGCAAGTCAGCTGAAATATCAAACGATTGTGATGCTCCTCTATGAACTCCACCAATTCCTCCAGTTGCAAAAACACGAATTCCAGCCATTTCTGCAGCAATCATTGTAGATGCAACAGTTGTAGCTCCATCTATCTTTTGAGCCAATAAATATGGAATGTCTCTACGACTTGCCTTTACAATTTTATTTCCAGATTTTGCCAAATAGTCAATTTCATCATTGTTTAATCCTATTTTAATTTTGCCACTAATAATTGCAATAGTTGCAGGAATTGCACCATTATCTTTAACAATTTGTTCTACGTGTAAGGCTGTTTCCTTATTTTGTGGATATGGCATTCCATGAGAAATAATCGTAGATTCAAGTGCTACTATTGGTAATTTTTGTTTTAAAGCATCTCCAATTTCAGGATTAATATCTAAGTAATTTTCTATCATGAAATATTTTTTAGGATGAGTTTTTCACTAATTTTGGGATGAACAGTATTTTTATGTTGAACAGTCATTTGGGCACAAGCATTAGCAAATTTCACCATTTTATGGATATCAAATTTTTGGATTTCACCATAAAGCAAGCCGGCCATAAATGAATCTCCGGCACCTGTTGTATTTATAGGCGTTAAATAATTGATATCCATTTTATAAAATCCTTTAGAATCACCAAATACAATACCATTTTTACCCAAAGTAATAAATACCTTTTTTACACCTATATCAATGAAATGTGATATGAGGTTTTCGTAATCCTTTTCATTTTTAACTTTTATATTACTAAGTAATTCGGCCTCCAATAAATTACATTTTAAAATCGTTAATTTATCTAAAATTGATTTGGCTTTTAATGCCTTTTTTCCGGAAACAGCATCCAAAGCAAAATGAACTCCCGACAGTTTATTTGTAACTAGTTCTAAAATTCTCTTTGGCATATTGGTTTCTAGTACACAATAATCATTTTTGCGGATAACATCTAGATTATTCATGATAAACGAATCCGGAATTTGATTATAGATGCCCATAGCATCAAGACCTATTGCCAGATCATTTTGATGATCCATAATTGCCATAAAAACAGATGATGAGCTATTTTTATTAATGTGACAATGTTTAGTGGAAATATCTAATACTTTGCATGATTCAATAATTCTTTTTGCAAAATCATCCTGACCAAAAACACTAAGAAATTCGACCTTAAATCCTAGAAGGGATAAATTTTCTGCAATATTTCTGCCTACACCTCCAAAAATAATTTCTAAAAAACCTGTATTAGAATCTTTAAAGATCAGTTCTTCTTTTGGGTAAGCTAATAAGTCAATATTTGAAGCACCTATTACTGTAATTTTTGGTTTAGTTGACATTTTTTATTAATAATTATATAAAAAATCTGATTAAATAATAATTTAGGTAAATTTACATGATATAATTATAATCGTATGCAAAAGTTTCAGTCAATTTTTAAAAATAAGAAACCAATTATAGGGATGGTTCATGTTCTAGCATTACCCGGAACACCAAAGAATAGATTAGATGCATCAAAAATCATAGATGAAGCACTTAAAGAAGCAAGAATTTATAAAAAAGCAGGAATCGATTCAATAATGATTGAAAATATGCACGATGTTCCTTATCTTAAAGGAATGGTCGGTCATGAAATAAGTTCACTAATGACTCTAATTGCTTTTTTAATAAAACAAGAAACCAATTTACCGGTTGGTATTCAAATCTTAGCAGGAGCCAATAAAGAAGCACTTGCCGCTGCTAAAGCATCAAATATTGATTTTATACGTGCAGAAGGGTTTGTATTTGCTCATACCGCTGACGAAGGTATTATTGAAGCACAAGCAGGAGAGTTATTAAGATACCGAAAAATGATTGATGCCAATTCCATTGCAATTTTTACAGATATTAAAAAGAAACATAGCTCACATGCCATTACCCAAGATATTTCTTTACTGGATACAGCTAAAGCTGCACAATTTTTCTTAAGCGATGGTGTAATTGTAACAGGAAACCATACAGGTATGGCAGCATCTGTTGATGAATTAAAAACCTTAAATGATAATTTAGACTTTCCTGTAATTGTTGGTTCAGGTATAACTCAAGAAAATGTTGCTAATTATTTACCTATTTGTGATGCAATGATTATTGGTTCTTATTTTAAAGAAGATGGCTACTGGGAAAATAAGCTTAGTTATGAAAGAATTGTTCGTTTTATGGATTTAGTGAATGAGGTGAAATAAAGTGTAAGTTTCATTTTAAAGTATTGGTTGTTTCATAGTCATGATAACCATGAACAAGTCGAATTATTAATTTTAAATTTATGTCATCAAACCCTAAATCAATGAAAAATATTAAACTTATTATTTCATTCTTTTTGATTTTTGCATCGTTAATAGTAAAAGCTCAATTAAACTTTCCTGAAACACCTAAAAAACCAGTTTCAAATACCTATCATGGTGTCGAAATTATTGATAACTATCAATGGTTAGAGCAAATCGAAACCACCGAGGTAAAAGATTGGGTAGATAAACAAAATAAAATATCTAAAAAATACCTAAATAAGCTCGATAATTCAACTAGTTCAAGACGATTAATGGATAAATTTATGTATAAAAAAATGGATTATGATAGTCTTAAAAATCCAAATAAAAATAAAGAGTTATACTTTACTATAATGTATCCAAGTCTCAATACTACGCCTTCAATTTATTATTCTAAAGGTAACTATGGTGGTTATGAAAAATTAATTGGTCCAAATTCAATTTCAAAAAGAGATCAAATAATTTTTACTAATCTTAAGCCTTCAAAAAATAATAGATTTCTTGCATATCAATATAGTAGAAATGGTAGCGATTGGAAAGAGATTAAAATAGTTCAAATAAAAAAAAGACATTATTTTAAAGAAACACTGAAAAATACAATTTCTTCAGAAATTTATTGGTTTGGTCAAGGTTTTTTTTATAAAATATACCCAAGAGATTCAACAAATGGGAAAAGAAAATTTCCGAAAATAATGTACCACAAGCTTGCTACCAAACAATCAGAAGATAAATTAATATTTGATACTAAAAACGAAAATGAAACTTTAAATATATATGGCACTTCAAAACAAGATTTATATATAATTAAAAAATCAAACCGTTTAAGTAAAAACTTTAGCTATTACTATCTAGATCCAAAAAATACTGATTTGAAATTTAATCCAATGTATGAGGATATAAATTATGACATTGATATTGTTAGTTATAAATCTGATACAGTAATTGCATTAACTACTATTAGAGATATAGAATTTCTTATTTCTTATCCAATATCAAACCCTAAAAAATGGAAAATTTTAAGTCCATCATATACAGGAGCTGTCTTAACAGGTTTTGAAATAATGGATGATAAAATTGTAACCTCATTTCAGTCAGAAAAATCTTCAATAATTTCAATTACAAATTATGATTCCAAAGTTTTAGGTGAAATAATTACACCTGAAGGGTTGAGTGTTAGTAATTTATTCTATTTTAAAGAATTAGATGTGTTTTTTTTCAAGCTGTCTTCATATACTATACCAAAGGTTACTTGCAAGTTAGATTTAGATAACTATACTTTTAAATACTTAGGGAAAACAAAAGTTGGTTTTGATGCTAAAAACTATAAATTCATTAGAAAAAAGTTTATTTCAGGTGATGGAACAAAAGTTCCAATGTTTATTGTTTACAAAGATTCGATAAAGAAGAATGGAGATACTCCATTTTTACTTAAAACCTATGGAGGGTATGGAGTAGTAGCAAAGCCTTCATACAACCCAGGAATCATTTATTTTATTGAAAATGGAGGCGCCTTTGCTTATATAAATGTTAGAGGTGGAGGTGAGTACGGAAAAAAATGGTGGGATGATGGAAAAAATTTGAATAAAAAAAATACAATAATTGATTTTACAAGAGCTGCTGAATATTTGATAGAAGAAGGGCTTACTAAACCAAAAAAAATAGCGATAATAGGGACTTCTCATGGCGGTTTAGTTGCTGCTGCTACAGTGATTAAAAAGCCTGAAATATTTGGTGCTGTAGTAATTGATGTTGGAGTTTTAGATATGCTAAGATTTGAAAAATCTTCTGTAGGGTCAACATATACTAACACAAGTGAATTTGGCTCAGTTAAAAAAGAAAAAGAATTTAAAAATTTACTCTCTTATTCACCATTTCACAATATTGACAGATCAGTAAATTACCCATCTATGTTAATTGTGACAGGAAGTGATGATACTAGAGTTCCTCCATATCATTCTTATAAATTTGCTGCTAAACTACAAAGTAATCCAAATCAAAAAAATCCTATTTTACTTTGGTCTCAAGATGAAACAGGGCATTTTGGAGCAAATGAATTTAATTCAATTTTAGAAGAACGTACTTTTATATATAGTTTTTTATTTCATGAACTTGATAAATAGTAAACTATTTTGAGGACTTGATATAGGAGGGAAGCGAAACATATAAGTTAAAAATTGAATAAGAGGATTTTGATTGTGATATAAAACTTGAATACCATTTCATTAAATAAAAAAGAGTCCACTTTATTGCTAAAGTGGACTCTTTTATTGATTTTTTTAAATTTACTTCTACCTAAGGCAGGTATCGTCAATTCTATAGATCCAACTTCTGAAATTGTACCAACTACTATCAAAATAGCTTCTGATGACTCGTAATTATTATAACCATCACGTTCTATTTTATTTTATAATTTCCTTGTGCAAGCCCTTGAATTATAAAATTACCACTTGGAGGAAACTCACTTTTATTTCAAGCTTTGAAATAAATAAATTTGTATCAAAAATAAATTTTATAAAAAGACCTAATTTTTTTTAAAAATCCTTAAATTGTTAGCACTTTAAATTCCTCAATGAGGAGAAATACTCTAATCAAATGAAAAATATTACAAAAATTTTATTCTTATGGCTTTGTCTATTAGGAATAACAAGCTCAATTTATGCTCAAAAATTAACATCTGACACCTTTAAAGG
>DAOVTC010000188.1 GCA_030633285.1 Flavobacteriaceae bacterium | reverse complement strand
GTTTAACTTCAATATTTTGAGTTGTAATGTATTCATTATTGCTTTTTTCATTTAAAACAGAAGTTTCAGATAAAGTATTTTGGTCTTCAGGAATTTTATTTCCTGGTACATCTAATCTTTCTTCTACAGTAGAAGATATAAAATGAGATGCTGGAATTATAAATTGTTTAGACTTTTTTTTTTGACTATCAAAAGTGATAGATGCAATTTTCATTAAAGTAAGCTCAACCAATAATCGTTGGTTTTTACTTGTTTTATATTTTAAATCACAGTCATTTGCCATATCAATAGCTTGTAGTAAAAACCGTATATCAGCTTTTTCAGCTTGTTTTATATAATTCTTTTTAGTTACATCACCAACTTCTAATAGTGCTACAGTTGCAGGATCTTTTGCAACTAGAAGATCTCTAAAATGTGAGGCCAAACCACTTGTAAAATGATGGCCGTCAAACCCTCTATCTAAAACGGAATTAAATTCAAGTAAAATTTGAGGAATATTATTATCTAAAAGTAAATCAGTAAAACTAAAATAAACTTCATAATCTAATACATTTAAATTTTCGGTAACAGCTTGTCTGGTTAAATTAGAACCTGAAAAACTAACAACCCTATCAAAAATTGAAAGTGCATCGCGTAAAGCACCATCAGCTTTTTGAGCAATAATATGAAGAGCATCATCTTCAGCAACAATATTTTCTTGTTTGGCTATTTTGTGTAAATAGTTTTTAATGTCAATAACCCCAATTCGTTTGAAATCAAAAATTTGACAACGTGATAAAATAGTTGGAATTATTTTGTGTTTTTCTGTAGTTGCTAAAATAAAAATAGCATGAGCGGGTGGCTCTTCTAAAGTTTTTAAAAATGCATTAAAAGCTGATTGTGAAAGCATGTGAACCTCATCAATAATATATACTTTGTATTTCCCGGTTTGTGGAGGAATTCTTACTTGATCGGTTAAATTTCTAATATCATCAACTGAATTATTTGAAGCTGCATCTAATTCAAATATATTAAAAGCAAAATCTTCATCAACCATAGGTTTTTCAAGACTTTCTTGATTAATTCTTTTGGCTAAAATTCTGGCACAAGTAGTTTTTCCTACGCCTCTAGGTCCCGTAAAAAGTAAGGCTTGGGCTAAATGGTTACTTTTGATAGCATTTTCTAAGGTATTGGTAATTGCTTGTTGACCAACAACATCTTCAAAAACTTGTGGGCGATATTTTCGAGCTGATACTATAAAATGTTCCATTTAAATTTGATTAAAAAAAATTAGTAATGTTTTTTAGTTGTAAATTTTATCGTACAAGTCTTTATATCTTTTTATAATTACTTCTCGTTTTGGCTTAAAAGTAGGAGTGAGTAACTCGTTATCAACCGACCATGCTTCTGGTGTTAGTTCAATTCGTTTTATGGTTTCCCATTTGCCAAAGCTTTTATTTCCGTGGTCAATTTCTTCCATAATTCTCTCTTTAACTTTTGTATTATTGACCAAATCTTCTAAAGAAGTTCCAATATCAATTTTATGTCGTTTTGCCCATTTTTTTACAAATTCAAAATTTGGTTGTACAATTGCTGCAGCCATTTTTTGTCCTTCACCAATTACTAAAATCTGTTCAATAAAACGAGATTGTTTCATTTCATTTTCTAGTAATGGAGGTGAAATATATTTGCCTCCGGAGGTTTTGAATATTTCTTTTTTACGACCTGTAATTTTTAAAAATCCGTTAGCACAAATTTCACCTTTATCTCCTGTATGGAAATAATCACCGGTCATTACTTCGGCAGTTTTATTAGGATCTTTATAATACCCAAGCATTACATTAGGTCCTTTAACTAAAATCTCACCATCTTCAGCAATTTTAATTTCAACATTATTAATAGCTTTTCCTACAGTACCTATTTTAAAATGATGATCGGCATACATATTTACTGTAACTACTGGTGAAGTTTCAGTTAATCCGTAACCTTCCATTACTTGCATACCAGCAGCAGTAAAAACACGAGCTAACCTAGGCTGTAATGCTGCACTACCAGAAACCATAGTGGTTAATTCACCGCCTAATGCTTCACGCCATTTAATAAAGATTAATTTGTTAGCTAAGGCCAATTTTTTTTCATACCACCAACCGTTAGCGGCATAAGGCTTATATTTTAATCCTAATTCAACGGCCCAGAAAAACAAACTCTTTTTTATACCAGTAAGTTCGGCACCTTTAGCGATAATACCATCATAAATTTTTTCAAGTAAACGAGGTACAACACTCATGAAATTTGGTTTTACTTCTTTTATATTTTCACCAATTTTATCAATAGATTCAGCATAATAAATTGTTATACCATTCAAGAGGTATAAATAGTGAAGCATGCGTTCAAATATATGACATACAGGTAAAAAACTAATAACTCTTGTTTTGCCTTTGATTATAGGTAGTCTAACTGAGCTGTCAAGAACATTACTTACAACATTGTTGTGTGATAACATGACGCCTTTTGGTACACCTGTTGTCCCTGATGTATAAATAATAGT
>DAOVTC010000162.1 GCA_030633285.1 Flavobacteriaceae bacterium | reverse complement strand
TCTTTTTTCTATTATGTTTAAATAATAAGAAATATCTTTTTTATCAATTTTCGACTTTATTAGCCCTTCATAAGCCAATGGTAAGAATTGCTCTTTTATCAATCGTTTTGCTGAAATTCCTTTACCAAACCAATTAAAATAAGTATTAATTCCGGTTCTTGCTGCATTAATAAAATTTCCTTTTACTTCACGAAATGGAATTTTATCATAAACCTTTTTATACTTTTTTGGCATACTTTGCATCACTCCTACCCAAAATAAAGCATTTGCTATTTCATCTTTAACTGTTGGCCCGGAAGGAATATATCTATTTTCAATGCGCAAATTAGGCACTCCGTCATTTATACCATAACACAATCTATTCCACTTATAAATAGTTCCATTATGTATATTTAAAGCACGTAATTGTGGTATTTTACCTTGTTTTAATAATTCAACAGCATTCTCATCAAAATTAGAAGTTAATATTGGAGTATATCTTACAATATCATCTTTATAAATTTCAATAATAGAATTTCTTAACCATTTATTTCCAAATGAAACTCTAGGCTTTTGCCCTCTTAATAGAAAGGATTGATTTCTTAAATCAACACTTTGCTGAAAAAGTGCAATACGGGTCTCACTCCATAGTTCTTTTCCTAATAACATAGGCGAATTTGACATAATAGATAACATCGGTCCGGAAATTACTCTCGCCCAATTATACTTGTCAACTATTTGACGAAGAGGGATTTGTAAATGAACCTGAAAGCTTGTATTGCAAGCTTCAAAAAGTATAGATTCATGTTTGAGTATTAACTCATCAACACCTTCTATTCTTAATTTAAAATCATTACCTCGTATCTTTTTTAAAATTTTATTTAAAACTTTATACCTTTTATGTGGTGTTATATTTTCAAATACTAAATCTTTTTTCTTAAGTGTTGGTAAAATTCCTGCAAGTAAAATTTTATTATCCTCAATTTCTTTTGCAGATTGATGTGCTTTATTTAATAAAAAGTTTAATTGATTTTCGAGTTTTGAAAAACAACTTGTACCAAGTTTTATAGGATCTAAATTAATTTCTAAATTAAAAAGTGCCAATTCGGTAGTAATACGCTCATCATCTATTTTTTCAAGAACTTTTAAAGCATTTTTTGAAGGAAGAAAATTTTTATCTACAAGGCAAAGTTCTTGTTCGGCACCAATACGTTGTATACCTTTTTCAAAAAGGTCATTTTCAATCATCATATCTAAAGCCTTTACATCATTAAGTAAATGATATAAAAAGTCTTTACGTTCACTTAAACTCTCTATTGCCTTGACTGATTGAAACCCCATAAACTGAAGTGATTTACTGTATAAATTTACAGCAAAATACCTCAGAATTAAATGATTAAAGTCATATTTATTTTATTTGGCTCTATACTACCAGACAAACAAAGGTTTTTCACTCATCAATTCATTGACTTTTTGTGCAACATTTTCTAAAACTTCTTCATTTTCAAAATTGTTGATCACTTCATCTATCAAATCTACTATAGGTTTCATATCCTCTTCTTTTAAACCTCTGGTAGTAACCGCAGCAGATCCAACTCTTATTCCTGAAGTAATAAATGGTGATTTATCGTCAAAAGGCACCATGTTCTTATTTACAGTAATTTCAGCTTTAACTAAAGCATTTTCAGCTTCTTTTCCTGTAATATTTTTATTTCGTAAATCTATCAACATCATGTGGTTATCGGTACCTCCAGAAATTATATCATAATTTTTGGCAACTAATGCTTCAGCCATAGCTGCTGCATTTTTTTTCACTTGAATTTGGTACAATAAAAAATTATCTGTCAAAGCTTCTCCAAAAGCAATTGCTTTTGCTGCAATAATATGCTCTAACGGACCACCTTGCATTCCTGGAAAAACAGATGAATTAATTAAAGTACTCATCATTTTAGTTTTACCTTTTAAAGTTTTTTCCCCGAAAGGGTTTTCAAAATCTTTACCTATCATTATCATACCACCTCTTGGTCCACGTAAAGTTTTATGTGTAGTAGTAGTAACAATATGGCAATGTGGTAATGGGTCATTTAATATTCCTTTAGCGATCAAACCAGAAGGATGAGATATATCTCCCATTAAAATTGCACCAACACTATCTGCAATTTCTCTAAACCTCTTAAAATCTATATCTCTAGAATAAGCTGATGCGCCTGCAATAATTAATTGAGGTTTAAATTTATTAGCTGTTTCTTGTATTTTATCATAGTTTAAAACACCTGTTTCTTTTTCAACTCCATAAAAAGATGTTTTGTATAATTTTCCTGAAAAATTTACTGGTGAGCCATGAGTTAAATGACCTCCATGAGACAGATCAAAACCTAGAATTGTATCACCTGGCTTTAAAACTGCTTGATAAACTGCCGCATTAGCTTGTGAACCCGAATGTGGCTGTACATTTACATATTCGGCACCAAATAATGCTTTTGCTCTATCAATTGCTATTTGTTCAACCTCATCAACTACCTCACAACCTCCATAATAACGTTTTCCTGGATATCCTTCTGCATATTTATTTGTTAATACAGAACCTGCTGCCTCCATAACTTGTTCACTTACATAATTTTCTGAAGCAATCAACTCCAATCCGTTGGTTTGTCTTTCTTTTTCGTCCTGAATTAAGTCAAATATTAATTGATCTTTTTGCATGAATTATTATCTTTAAGTTTTTGTTAAATTCTGCTCAAAAATAATAAATTCATTTTGTATATGAACAGAAACTTTTATATTTGATAATAAATATTTTTACTATCTTTAAAACACATTATTATAAATAAATAATAAAGCAAAACATGAAAATAACTGCTAATAATCCGAATAGAAAATCTTGGCTAAGCGTTAGTGAGAACTCTGATTTTCCTATACAAAATATACCTTTTGGAGTTTTTTTAACCAAAGATGATATTATAACCATCGGTACCCGAATTGGTGATTATGTTATCGATTTAGCTGCATTACATCAATTAGGCTATTTTGAAGGAATTCCTTTAACGGATGATATTTTTATGCAAAATACATTAAATGATTTTATTTCTGATGGAAGAACGACTTGGCGATTGGTAAGAAATAGAATAGCAGATATTTTTGATTTTGAAAATTCTAAACTAAAAGATAACAAAAAACACAGAAATGAAATCCTTTTTACTATTGTAGATATTGAAATGCTTTTACCTGTTGATATTGGTGATTATACTGATTTTTATTCAAGCAAAGAGCATGCTACCAATGTGGGTACAATGTTTAGAGACCCTGATAATGCATTGCTTCCTAACTGGTTACATATTCCTGTTGGGTACCATGGTCGTTCGTCATCAATAGTAGTTTCTGGTACAAAAATAAGACGTCCACATGGACAAACAATTCCAAATGATGCAAGTCAACCTGTATTTGGACCTTCAAAACTAGTTGATTTTGAATTGGAAAT
>DAOVTC010000080.1 GCA_030633285.1 Flavobacteriaceae bacterium | reverse complement strand
CTTTTAAATAGGTGGAAACCCCCATGATAGTACCGGTCGTACCCATTGCAGAAACAAAATGGGTTATGTTTTTATTGGTGTCCTTCCAAATTTCTGGTCCGGTTGTTTTATAATGTGCTTTCCAATTATCGTCATTAGCAAACTGATTGAGCATAATAAAACCTTTTTCTTTTACTTTTTTTTCAGCATAATCTCTAGACCCTTCAATTCCTTTGTCAGCAGCAGTTAAAATAACTTTTGCACCATATGCTTGCATGGTTTGCATGCGTTCTTTTGTTGAATTTTCTGGCATAATCAGTTTTATATTTAAATCAAACAATTGTGCAATCATAGCAAGAGCAATTCCTGTATTACCACTAGTTGCTTCTACTAGTTTGGTTTCTTTATTGATCTCATTTCTATCTAAAGCAGATTTAATCATATTATAGGCAGCGCGGTCTTTAACACTACCGCCAGGATTATTGCCTTCTAATTTTAATAAAAGGGTTACATCTTTATTCTTTACCAAATTCTTAACTTTTATCATGGGAGTATTGCCAATAAGATCTAAAATGCTTTGTGTCTTCATTTGATTATTTTATAAATAAAATTTAGTTTTTAATTTACTCTCTATTCTTTTTTTTTAACTTAGTTTCGGGTTTTTGATAAACAACGGAGTTTGCAGGTACAGAATCTGTTAACCAAACATTTCCACCAATAGTGCAATTTTCTCCAATAATGGTTTCACCACCTAAAATGGTTGTTCCAGCATAAATAGTAACATTATTTTTAACAGTAGGATGTCGTTTTTGATTTTTCATTTCTTTAGAAACTTGTAAAGCACCTAGGGTTACACCTTGATATAATTTTACATGATTATTAATAATGGTACTTTCACCTATCACTACTCCGGTACCATGATCAATAAAAAATGGCGAACCAATTGTAGCACCAGGGTGAATATCTATTCCGGTTAATCGATGTGCATATTCACTCATCATTCTCGGAATTAAAGGCATATTTTGTTTATTAAATTCATGACTTAATCTATATACCGCAATAGCAAAAAACCCAGGATATGCCAAAATCACTTCTTCTCTACTATTCGCAGCTGGATCGTGAAGATACATACATTCGGCATCTTGATTTAATTGCTTTAAGATTTCAGGTAGGCAAATTAAAAATTTTTTCCAAACAAGATCACAGTCAAAACCTTGATGTATACATGAAATAGAAGTAATTTTTTTAAATTTTTTTGCTAAAGTATCAATGTTCTCTGTTAAAGAAATTTTTGAATCAAATAAGATATAAAATAAATCATTTGTAAAAGCTTCAGTTTTTGACTTCAGGCTAAAATCTAATTTGTAATTTTTTTTGTTTTCATGAATACTCTGAATGATATTGTCAATTGACATGATATAATAATTTAAATAAGTAAGTAAAAGGAAACTTTTTATTTATTAAGACGAATAGAATTTAATAAATTTACATATAGAATATATGTATTTTATAAAAAATTTTAAATTTATGACCTTTCAAATTTATTGATGTAATTTTTATATTGATTTATAGACTTCTTTAAAAGGAATTCTAAATCGTTTACCAAAAATACCTTCAGGTACACGAATACCACAAGCAATAACCATATTGATTTCAGCACCAAAAGGTAAGTTTAATAGTTTTTTAATGCGCAAGGTATCAACACCTTCCATTGGGCAAGTATCATAGCCAGCATCAGTCATACTTAACATAAAAGTTTGTGCTACTAATCCAGCACTTTTATGTGCTACAATTCGCATGTCGCTTTTTCTACCCTGGCGATAAATAGGTCTGAAAAGTCCAATAACCCAATAAGATATATATTTAATCCATCCAAAAATGCCTAAAAAATCAAAGTAAGTAATAGGAATAAGTTTAGTGTAATATGTATTTGCAAATTTTTCTCTTCTATTATAATCTTTAGGATCTTTACCACCTGCAATTTTATTTATATGTGTTAAATTTGCTTTGGCTCTTTTTTTCCATAAATCTTTTCTCACTACAAAAACAACCATTTGTTGGGCAGTTTCAGCAGCACTTTGGTCAAAACTGTATTTGGATAGTTTTTTTAATTTATCTGGTGAAACAACATGATAAAATTCCCACAACTGCATATTGCTACTATTAGGAGCAAGTGTTGCTTGCTCAATGCATTGTTTTACAATTTTTGAATCAATTGGTTTATCTGGATTGAATTTACGAATAGATCTACGATGATTTACAACTTCGGTGAAGGTCATTTGTTTTTGTTTTTTGTGTAAATCTACAAAAAACAAAAAGGAGTAAAACTGAGTACTCCTTTTTATCAAAAAAATTTATAATTGTGAATGTATTAATGAATTCTTTGAATATGTTTATGATGCAATTCTATTAGAATAGATTTTACTAAAATTGATTATTTTTTGAACATCGGTATCATCTACTTCTTTTTTATTATCGGCAAATCGTAAAAATTCAGGATAAACTTCATCCAATTCCATTTTTGTAAGATCAATCCCTATATTTTTTGCTCGGTAAGCCAATGCGGCTCTTCCGCTTCGAGCTGTTAAAACAATTGAAGATTCTGTTACACCAACGTCTTCAGGATTCATAATCTCATAAGTTTCTCTATTTTTTATTACACCATCTTGATGTATCCCTGAGCTATGAGCAAAAGCATTTTCACCAACTACAGCTTTGTTTGGCTGTATATTAATACCCATATGTTGTTGCACCAATTGGCTAGTGCCGTATAGTAATTGGGTATTGATATTTGTATCTAAATTTAAGTAAGGATGTTGTTTTAAAATCATAACTACTTCTTCTAAAGCAGTGTTGCCAGCTCTTTCACCAATTCCGTTGATGGTGCATTCTATTTGACGTGCACCATTTTGAGCACCAGCTATAGAATTTGCTGTTGCTAATCCTAAATCATTGTGGCAATGACAAGAAAGGATCACATTGTCAATTCCTTTTACATTTTCTTTTAAATATTTAATTTTTGCACCATATTCTTCAGGTAAACAATAACCAGTTGTGTCAGGAATATTCAAAACTGTTGCTCCTGATTTGATTGCTTCTTCACAAATTCTTGCTAAAAATTCATTATCTGTTCTCCCTGCATCTTCGGCATAAAATTCAACATCATCAACAAATGTTTTTGCATATTTAACGGCATCTTTTGCGCGTTCAATAATTTTTTCAGGAGTTGAATTAAATTTGTATTTTATATGAGATTCTGAAGTCCCAATACCTGTATGAATTCTTGGTTTGACAGCATATTTCAAGGCTTCAGCAGCAGCATCGATATCATGTTTGTTTGCTCGTGTAAGGGCGCAAACAGTAGCGTTTTTTACAATTTTTGAAATCTCAACAACTGATATAAAGTCACCAGGACTTGAAGCGGGAAAACCTGCTTCAATTACATCTACTCCCAGTAAATCTAAACGTTCAGCAATAATTAATTTTTCCTTGGTATTTAGCTTACAACCAGGAACTTGTTCTCCATCTCTTAAGGTAGTGTCAAATATTTGGACTTTATTTGTGCTCATTATTAAATAATTTTTATCACTTTTGAATAATCAAAAATAATTTGATTGTACTGGTTTAAAGACTTTAGTTTTAATAGTTTACTATATTCAAGTTGTTTTTGTATATTGTAAGAGGAAGAAATACAGGTAGTTATAAGTGTTTTATTACGATGTCTATGGAAAAAAAAGATACACTTTTTTTATTAGTTAAATCTTTATCAAAATCTGAGAAAAGGCAATTTAAATTGTATGCAGGAAGGTTAGGTGGAAATTCTGAAAAAAACTTTATGGCATTATTTTCAGTTTTAGATAAAATGGAAGAATTTAATGAAAAAGTTATTTTACAAAAAACTAACATTAAAAAACAACAATTATCTAATTCTAAGGCGCATTTATATAAACAAATTTTAGTTAGTTTGCGTTTAAACCCATTTCATCAAAATGTAAAAACACAAATAAGAGAACAACTTGATTTTGCTACAATTTTGTACAGCAAAGGTTTACATAAACAAAGTTTGAAGATTTTAGATAAAGCAAAGAATATGGCTTTGTTAAATGAAGAAAACAATCTAGCTTATGAAATAGTTGAGCTCGAAAAAATTATTGAATCACAATATATTACACGTAGTTTGAGTACTCGTGCTGATGATTTGATTTCTCAGTCAAAAGAGATAAGTAACCGAACTGTTATTATGAGTAATCTTTCGAATTTATCTTTACAGCTATATAGTTTGTTGTTAAAAAAAGGGTATGTTAGAACAGATGAAGATTTTGAAAAAATTAAAATTTATTTTGAATCAAATTTACCTGAATACGATTTTAATAAGTTAGGGATAAAAGAGAAATTATATTTATACAAAGCTTATTTGTGGTATAGTTTTATAATTCAAGACTTCGTTTCATGTTATAAGTATTCTCAGAAATGGGTAAATTTATTTCATGATAATCCGAAAATGAAAACTACTAATCCTGTTTTTTACTTGAAAGGAATCAATTATTTATTAGAATCATTATTTTTAATTCAGCACCTTTCAAAATTTAAATCAACACTTCTTTTATTTGAAGATGAAATAAACCAAGGTAAAATACTATTAAATGATAATACAAAATCTCTTGCATTTTTATATCTATACTTAAATAAAATCAACCTTTATTTTTTAGAAGGTAATTTTAGTAAGGGAATTGATTTGGTTCCTGAGATTTTGGGCAAAATTGAAGGTTACAAACAAAAAATTGACCAGCATCATATTATGGTTTTTTATTACAAATTTGCTAGTCTGTATTTTGGGTCTTCACAGTATGAAAAAAGTATTTTTTATCTTGAAAAAATTATAAAGAATAAAGATTTAAAAATGCGTGAAGATTTGTTGTGTTTTTCAAGAATTTTAAACCTTGTAGCACATTATGAGGCTGGATTAGATCAAAATTTAGATGCTTTAATAAAATCAACTTATAAGTTTTTGATTAAAATGAATGAACTTCATATTGTTCAAAAGAAATTCATTACTTTTTTGCGTAGTTTGAGTAATATTTATCCTCATGAATTAAAAAATGCTTTTATAGAATTACACAAAGATTTAAAAACTTTTGAGAATCATCCTTATGAAAAAAGATCATTTATGTACTTAGATATAATTTCCTGGTTAGAGAGTAATATTGAAAATGTTTCTGTAGAGTCAATTGTCAAAAGAAAGGCAAAACTCAAATATAAATAAATGTTTTATATCTAAAACCTTTCTAAATCAGGAAGGTTTTTTTTATTTAAACCTTGTAAATAAATATTCACAATACGCTGTAAATCAAATAAATGTGTAATTATTATATTTAGTGGATATTGTAATAATTACGATAATAGCAACAAACTAAAGTTGGAGCTATTTTATTTTTGAGAGTTTAAAAAAATATTGTGATAATTTTAAAGAAATAAAGTAATGATTTTTTAATGAAAAATTTAAATAGACATAGCAAACGATTAACCCAAGACGAAACACAACCAGCTGCTCAAGCCATGTTGTACGCTGTTGGTTTTTCCGATGAAGATATGAATAAGCCTCAAATAGGTATTGCAAGTACGGGTTTTGATGGTAATCCGTGTAATATGCACTTAAATAAATTGGCTTATCAATTAAAAGAACAAATAAATAAAAAGCAACAAATAGGTTTAGTTTTTAATACCATTGGCGTTAGTGATGGAATTTCAATGGGAACCTCAGGTATGAATTATTCACTGCCTTACCGAGATATTATCGCCTATTCGATGGAAACTGTTATGAATGCACAAAGTTATGATGCTTTGGTTCCTGTGGTTGGTTGTG
>DAOVTC010000135.1 GCA_030633285.1 Flavobacteriaceae bacterium | reverse complement strand
TTCTGTTCCTAAATAGGCATCAGCATCTTTTCTATTTAAAGGGTCGTAAACATTTCCATTAGAGGAAAAGAAATGAGGAGCCAAAATAGCTGAAAATTTATCTTTTTTATAAATCAAAGGCATGTTAATGTCTATAAGACCGACACTACTCATATGACTACCTACATAGAAATAATCCATCCATCCATTAAATTTGTGATTAGTTCCGTAAAAAGGTTTAAAAGCTTTGTCTTTTGAACTTGTGCTAATTTGATCATTTCCAGAAAGAATTTCAACACCTGCACCAGCTGTAAATTGATCAGTAATTTTAAACTTAGCGTTTGCTGTAAAATAATAAGCGGATAGATCAACTTTATCATTTCCGATCGGAGTATTTCCTGTTTGAAAATAAGTAGCTGCATCGGCATTGAATCTGTTTTTTTTATAGGTAAATCTTCCACCAATGGTTTGGCTATAGGCAATTTTCCCAGTATCATCTATTGAAGTATGATATTCCATTCCATTATTCAAGGCCAAAAGGCTTAAGCTAATCGCTTCGTTAAAATTGGTGTGATACCATGCATATTGAAGATTTTTATATTGATTTACAGCGTAAACTTCATCAAATAATGTTTCACCATTAGCATTTAAAGCAATTCCAATATGCAATTTTCCTTTTTCACCTGTTTTAAACTTTAAGAGCATTGCATCGTGACTTCTAGCTTGTTGTGCCCAACCAACCGAGCCAAACATTCTTTGATCGTCATAGGAAATTTCTTGTCGACCTAATTTTACAGAAAATTTTTCACTAAAAAAATATTCTCCCCAAGCTTCATGAAATGTTATGCCATTTTTATCACTTGTAGAAAGAGTACTTACATCACCCCAAACTCTGACATTTTGAATAGCAAAATAAACTTTGAATTTTTCATTGGAATAATTAGCATTTAACCTTGTTCTTTGAGAAATAAAATTAGCTGCATCAACATTGGGTGAAGCCAATGTTTTGTATCCGTGACGAAATTCATATCTTGGTCTTAATTCACCGGATAAACCAAATTCTTGTGCAAATAATGATGCTGTTATCAGGACAACTATCATTGTTGAAAAAAATATTTTTTTCATGTGAATAATTTTAAAATTGAGTTATTTATATATTTCATAGTTATAATTTTATTAGTGCTTTTACAAAGTAAGATGTGCCGTAAAGAAATGATTGTGAATTAATTACTTCACTTGTTGAACTCACGATGTTTTCTAAATTGGTTTCGTTTAAAATATTTTTAATTCCTAAAGTGATATTAATTCTATCTTTATAAAAGGATCTAAAAGCGGTAAAATCTAAGAGATTATATGGGGATAATTCTGTTTTTACCAAATCGTCGGAACTTTTATCAACAAAATATCCTATTTCTTCACCGGTATGTTTATAATATAAATTAAAAGTAGTAGCAATTCTTTTAAAGGTGTAATTTATTGAAGCATTTAAATTATTGGTTACAATATAATC
Organism: Flavobacteriaceae bacterium; assembly: GCA_030633285.1. Next base: position 2,806 of record DAOVTC010000135.1, on the reverse strand, counting down.
TTCAGTGTTGTAATCATTTGTAAAAGCATTATATTTTGATAAAACTGAAAAACCTGCTTTTATCTTTATATTTTGTATGGGTTCATAGCCTAATTGAATTTTTCCTCCTCTTGTTTTATTTATATCTACATTAATGTATTCACGTGTAAAATTCACAATAGGACTTAAAGTAATAAGGTTGTCAATATCATTATAAAATATGGAAGGTTCAATGATTAATTTTTGTCCATTTATTTTGATTTGATGTTGGGAGGACAAAATAATATTATGAGAATTTTCGGCTTCTAAGTTTTCGTTTCCTAAAATCAGAAACGGACCAACGGCAAAATCAAGAAATAATTGATTTAATGAAGGGGCTCTAAATCCTTTGGCATAAGAAGCTAAAATTTGATTGTTTTCATTAATTTGATACTTAAGGTTAATAGCAGGAGATACAATAGATCCATAAACATTATTATATGTATATCTGGCTCCGGGTTGGACTTTAAGATTCTCGAATAAAATAAAATTGATACTCCCAAATAAACCATAGCTATTCATTTTTTGAGTTTCATTTTTTATTCTAGCACCTTTTATTGTTTCAATGTTTGTATCAAAACCTATACTGTAATTTAAATTATGGTTTTTATTTACATGACTAAATTGACCTTTTATAAAAATGGTTTCATTTTTTGTAGTATCGGTTTGTTTTTCAATTAGATCTTGTGAATTGTCTGATAGGTCAGTTAATAGCGTTTTTTTAATTCTTTTATAATTTGATAAAGAAACAATTCCTTCAATAAAATTTACTTTTGAAAGCTGTGTATTAATACTTAAAACATTTTCAAAACGTCTTGTATTTGACACATAATCAATTGCATTATTTTGGGGAGTAATTTCACCTAAATTTGTAAGTTCTTCAGTAAAATACTTTGCACTGTATTTAAAATTACCTTTGTTAAATCTGTGTTGAAAAGTTAAGTTTCCAAAATACTGCTCACGACTTCCCCAATCAGTTTTTCGTGATATGTTTTCATCAACTTGGTAACCATCAAAATAATTTCTGCCTAATCCAAAATTTACAGTGTTTTCATTTTTAGTAAATCCAGCATTACCAGAAAGATTGAAAGTGCTTATAGACTCTAGATAAGTTTGAAACGAGGATGAATATTTTTCTAATTCACTTTTTTTGGTAATTAGATTTATTACTCCTCCCATTGCATCTGTACCATAGTAAACTGATGTTGGGCCTTCTACAATTTCAACATGATCTATATTATCCAAAACTATTTGATTTAAATCTATAGTTCCGTTTAAACGGCCAACTATAGGAACACCATCGATTAGTATTTTGATATTTTCTTGCGATACTCCTTGAATTTCAATACCTGTTCCAGCAAATGCACTTTCTTGAAAAACTTCAAGATTCAGTTCATGATATAAAAGATCTCTTAAATTTGTTGCACCCAAAGCTTTTATATCATCAGAATTGATAATTCTGATTTTATAAATTGATTTTTTAATTGATTGTGGTACGTATTGTGCCGTAACAACAACTTCACTTAAATTTTCAGTTATTAGGCTATCATTTACCTGATTTTGAGCAAAATTTTGCTTAAAAAAAAACAATAAGATGATTGTGGATATTATAAAATATCTCATTTTAATAGTAGTAATAATTATTTGTTATTTTGATTGAAACAGAATCGAGAATATTTTATTTCTTTATTATCTCGATTCTGTTTAAAAATTTCCCTTTTTATTTTTAATAAATATCGTGTGTAGTGTTATAAACGTTGAATTTTCCTGTTGGGTTTTCAACCCAATCACCCTGAATTATTTTTTTAATAGTTAGATCTTTATCATTATAAATGACAATAGCACTTTTTTCTCCCATAAAGTAAGAAACCCAAACTTCGTCACCTGCTTTATTGTATTCAAAATGAACAGCTCTACCATCAACACCTTCAGGTGCTTTCAATGTTTTCTTTAATTCTAAAGTATTTGTATCAAAAACATCAACAGCTGAATTTAATGTTGCATCAGGATTTAATGTTCTGTCAACCCATAAATGTTTAGACTTAGGGTGTGATTTAACAAATAATGCACCACCACCGTTGCCGGAAGCTTTAATTTCTTTTACAACTGTCCATTGATTTTCGCCTGGGTTTGTTTTAATAAATGATAGTTTATTTTCTCCTAAGTGAGAAGTTACCCAAAGGTTTCCTAGGTCATTTTTAATATTAGTTCCTCTTCCTGGGTGTGGCATATTTCCTGTTTCAATTATTTTAACCAACTTTTTGTTTGGCACATCAATAACTACAATTTTATTACTTGCATTTGCAGCTACTAAGAAATAATGTCCAGTGGAATCAAATCCACCATCGTGTAAAAATCTAGCTGAAGGAATTTCTGTGATTTTAGGGCTTCTTGGATCTGTGTAATCAACAATAGCAACCATACCTCTTTCTTTTATATTACAAATCCAAACAGGGTCTGTATGTGAAGCAACAATAGATGCAACACGAGCTTCTTCAATATATTCTTTGTCACCATCACAGGCATTACCCGCAGTTGGAGTGATACTTAAAGGCTCTAATGTTTGTGCGTCTATGATTGCAATATGACTTGGACTATAGCCACCAAACACTAAGTATTTATCTTCAAATCCTTTAAATTTTGATACCTCTACAGAGCGTGCATCAAAACCACCTTTTACTTCAGCAACAATAGAAGGAACATCTGTATAAGTATCAATCATGGTAATTCTACCATCTCTACCTACAGAATAAATATATCTACCAGAGGCTGATGTTCTAAGAATATG
>DAOVTC010000182.1 GCA_030633285.1 Flavobacteriaceae bacterium | reverse complement strand
CATCATAACGAGCAAGCACTCTATTCCATTCTTCTTTTTCTGAAGGAGTTAGCTCTTTATTTTCTGTCACTTTTTGATATAAGGCAAATCTACCAAATCCTGAAGGTTTAAAAACAGCAAAAGGAATGGCATCTTTTTCCTTTACAAAATTGATAATATTCAAAGTTTTTTCTAAAGCATAATCAAATTGAGCTTCATCTTCTTTCCCTTCAACCGAATAATCTAAAATTGAATACACTTGTTTAGTATACATTTTATCAATTGTGGGCATACAATCTTCTTCTGTTACTCCACCACAAAAATGATCAAATACTGTAGCACGAATTAATCCTTCAACCGGAAGGTGTGTTTTCAAAGCAAATTTAGTTACAGCAGTACCTATTTTTACTAAAGGTTCACTTTTTATCATTTTAAATAAAAAATATGCTCGTTCTAATTGTGAATCAGACTTTAAAGCAAAGGCAATTTGAGTATTATTAAATATTTTATCCATCTGTTTAGAATTTTTCACAAAGATACTCAGACTGACTTATTTTTTTCAAAAAAATCACCGTTATTTGCAACATTAAATCATTTATATGGATTCTATTTTATCAACCAATTATTATGTACATTTTCAAGAAAATGCATATACTGTATTACAAAATTATTTGAATGAAAATTTTCATTCAAAACTATTTATTTTGGTTGATTCCAACACAAAAAAACAATGTATTCCTTATTTTTTAAACAATGTTGATAGTTCCTTTAATTTTGAAATTATTGAAATTAAAGCAGGTGAAAGATATAAGAATTTAGACACCTGTATGAAAATTTGGCAAACTTTAACTCAAATGGGTGCTGACAGAAAAAGTTTAGTGATTAACCTCGGAGGCGGAGTTATTACCGATATGGGTGGATTTGTAGCGTCAACTTTTAAACGCGGCATCAAATTTATCAATATTCCTACTACCCTTTTAAGCATGGTTGATGCTTCTGTAGGCGGTAAAACCGGAATTGATTTAGGCGTATTAAAAAATCAAATAGGTATGTTTAGCAACCCTGAAATGGTACTTATTGATACTAATTATTTGAAAACCGTTTCTGATAGAGAAATGCGCTCAGGAATGGCAGAAATTATTAAATATGGATTTACTTTTGATAGAAATATTTGGGATACAATAAAACTTAATAAAGACATTGATTATCAATCTATCAAAGATTTAGTTTATCAATCTATTGAGATTAAAAACAAAGTCGTTTTAAAAGACTTAAAAGAAGAAAACATACGAAAAAGTTTAAACTTCGGACATACCATTGGTCATGCAATTGAATCTTATTTTTTAGAAAGTAAAGATAAAAACTCTTTAACTCATGGTGAAGCTATTGCAATAGGAATGGTTATTGAATTGTACTATTCTTCAAAATTATACAACTTTCCTTTAAGTGAAACTGAAATTTTAAAAGTGTATGTAAAGGATTTTTACGGAGAAACAACTATACAAAAATCTGATTTTAAGCCCATTATAAACTTAATGCAATACGACAAGAAAAACATAAATGGAAAAGTAAATTTTGTATTACTCAAAAAAATGGAGCAATGCGTTATTGATGTCCAAGTTAGTAATGAATTATTGATTGAAGGGTTAGAATATTATATCAATTAAGAACTAACAACAATCTTCTAAAACCAATTTATATATTGCTTCATATTTAGGCAATATTTTATCAATTGAAAACTTTTGTGCATATTGATACGCTCTATCTTTAAACTCATTTAAACGATTGTCATCTTCCAATATAAAGATAGCATTCTTTGCCATATCTTTTATATCACCAACATCACTTAAAAAACCAGTTTTTGCATGTAAATTCACTTCCGGTAAACCACCTGTATTTGTAGAAATAACTGGAGTTCTTGCTGCCATTGCCTCTAAAGCTGCTAATCCAAAACTTTCTGTTTCTGATGGTAATAAAAACAGATCCGTTAAACACATTATTTTCCTAACTTCATCACTTTTACCTAAAAATAATATTCTATTTTTAATACCCAATTCTTTAGCTAAAATTTCTGCTTTTTCTCTATCCGGTCCATCACCAACCATTAATAGTTTTGAAGGAATTTTATCTTGTATCTTATGAAAAATATGTATTACATCTAAAACCCTTTTCACTGGACGAAAATTACTTACATGGGTTATAATTTTTTCATCCGTATTTGCCAAAGTTTCTCTTAAACAATCTTCATCACTCCAATCTTTTTGGTATTCAAAATCAATAAAATTGTAAATAACTTCAATTCTGTTATAAATTGTAAACAAACGTAAAGTATCTGTTCTTAAACTTTCAGAAACAGTTGTTACAACATCTGAATTGTTTATACTAAATTCAACTGCTGTTTTATAAACCGGATGACTTCCTACCAAAGTAATATCTGTACCGTGCAAAGTAGTAACTATTGGAATATTTATACCTTTTTGCTGAAGCATTTGCTTAGCCATATAAGCAGCATAAGCATGAGGTACAGCATAATGTACATGCAAAATATCCAAGTTATATTTTTCAACTACCTCTACCAACTTACTTGAAAGTGCTAATTCATATGGCTGATGATGAAACAAAGGGTAATCTTCTACAAATACCTCATGAAATTGTAAATTAGGATTTAAAACATTAAGTTTCACAGGTTGGTGTGATGTTATAAAATGTACTTTATGCCCTTTATGAGATAATGCAATCCCTAATTCAGTTGCTAAAACTCCACTACCTCCATAAGTAGGATAACAAACTATACCAATATTCATCATATTTTTTTATTAAATTAAAGAATCAGACGCTAATAATATTAAT
>DAOVTC010000127.1 GCA_030633285.1 Flavobacteriaceae bacterium | reverse complement strand
ATATCAAAGATAGCGTTTATTAAAACTATTAATCACTACTGATTGCTTGATTATTATGTTCAATTATCATTTTAACTTTACATATTGAATCTCACTCCCCTATTTTTCTTTGGAAAATATATAATAAAATTTCCTTCTAACTTAAAACTTGTGTTCTTTAATAACCTGAGTTAGGTCTAAGATTTATCTTATCAATAAATTGAAAATATTCTTATTGCCTTATGTATATCAAATAAGTTCAAAACTTGAGTTTTACAAAAAAATTCCAATCCCGATAACATTATCTGGATTGGAATTTAATATTGATTAAATATATTTTAAGACCGTTTAAAAGTTCAATAAAATAATTATTTTTTAGTTGTTACCTAAAATTAATGGCATACCATCTTTACCGCTACCAATTACAACTACTTTTGAGTTAGGTGATTGTGCTAGTCTTAAGGTAGCTTCTATACCTTTATCTTTTAATATCTTATCTGTTAATGATGCACTTAATATTCTATTTGCATCTGCTTTACCTTGCGCTTCAATTATTTGCTTTTGTGCTTCTTTTTGAGCTGTTATCAATCTAAATTCATATTCTAATGATTGTTGCTCTTGATCTAGTTTTCTTTCAATTGCATCTTTAATAGCATTAGGTAACGTAACATCACGAACCAATACATCATTTAATTGAATATATTGATTATCAACAATTTTTACAGTTTCATCAAAAATTTCTTCTTGAATTACATCTCTTTTTGAAGAGTAAATTTGCTCTGGAGTATATCTACCTACAACACTTCTTGTTGCTGAACGTATTGCTGGTTTTAAAACTCTGTCTAGGTAATTCTGACCTTTTGTTTGGTGTAATTTACCTAAGTCATCTATTTTTGGTTGGTACCATGCCGTAGCTTCCAATTGAATATCTAAACCATTTGATGATAATACTTTCATTTTTTCTGTAAGTTCTTGTTGACGAACTTCATAAACTATTACAGTATTCCAAGGAGCTACTAAATGAAACCCTTCACCTAGTGGTGGTTTATCGGTTACTACACCTCCTCCAAATCGTTTCCATAAAACACCTGCCTCACCAGCATCAATGGTTACGGTTGATTTTGAAATAAAAATTATTGCTATAATAGCTATAAACACTAAAGGAATCATACCTTTAGGAAATTGTAATTGTGGTTGTTGTGCCATAAAATTTTATGTTTAATGATTAAAAATATTTTTATATAATTGAAATAGTAAATTAAATTAATCCTCTATATTTTCTAATAAACCATTCCGATGCCAAATATAAGACAATTAAGCCTAAAAGCCACTCCCAATCAATTAAAGAAACTTTTATTATTTTTTCTTTTTGGATGGCTTTAAAATCTTGATTTGTAAGTAATGATTTAAAAAGATTTTCCATTTGATTTGGGTGATATATCTGTCCCTTTGAATTATTAGCCAAAGTTTTTAAATCTTTCGTATTTGCCTGTAAAACTTCTTGTTCTATCGAGTAATTTACTACAGTAAATGTTCCTTTTACCTGTTTATTATTTTCTGAATTAATTACTTTGAAATTATAATCACCTCTTTTTAAGTCTTTTAAAATGGATACAAAAATATTTTTATTTAAATAAAAAGGGTAAGTATTTTGACTACCTTCAATAATCAATTTAAGATCAGCTTTGGCATCAAAGTTAAAATTTGAATCATAACTTTTAGCAGTAATTTTTATTGTTTCATCACTATAATAAAACGAATTATAATCTAACTCTAATTGATTTGTTTTTTTTGAAAGGGTAATATATTGTATAATACTATTTAAAAATTGATCAAACCTTTGAAAAGATTGATCAGATTGATAACTCAAAGCTCTCCATTTCCAAATATTCTCACCAAAAAGAACAACTCCTCGCCTATTAGAATTGGTGAAAATTGATAATAATGGACTATCAGTCGAATAACCTTCAATAGTTTGAGTTAATATTGTTTTATTTGGAATTGAAAAATTTATCTGACCAAAAATATCTTCTAAGGGAGAAAAATTGGAAAAACCAATATCTTCAATGAAAAAAGTTTCGAAATTTTTATTAAAATCCGGATAATATTTTTCGGATTTTAGTAATACATTCTTTTTAAAAGCATTCTGAATATTGTTTAAAAAATTCCAATCAGTTTGCTTTCCTGTGATGATAAAATAATTTTTATTAGAATTTTCTAATTTTTCAAAAATTATTTTAAATTTATTATTAGGTTGATATAATATAAAAACATCATTATCAAGTAATTTGCTGTTCAATAAATTAACATCTATCAAATTTACTTTGCGCTGTTTATTACTTTCAACAGATCGTTTTAGCATACCAATATCTGGATGTAAAATATCATAAACTATTGATACTTTACTTTGCTCATCAATGATATCTACACTAAAATTCTTAAAATTATTGACTGTATTTTTTTCACTTACAAAAGGTTTTATTTGACATTTGAATAAATGTTTGCCAACTTTATTTGAAGGTAAAATAAATTGTAAATGAGCACTTTTATTATTTCTAGAAAAAGTAACTTTTTGTGAATAAACTACCTTATTATTGTTTTTAGCTATAAAATTTGTACTAAAACTTTTTTTACCAGTATAACGAACAAAGACTTCTACAGGAAAGTTATTATGTAAATAGGAATAAGAGTTTGCATTAATTTGAGTTATTTCAAGGTCAGATAACTGAGTAGTATCACCAACTATTACAGGATAAACAGCTTGTTTTGACTGATAATACTTATAATCTCTTCCAAAAGTTTGGTTTCCATCACTTATAAGAATTATTGGTGCTATTTGCTGATTTGATAAAGAATTTAAACCGTTTAAAGCTTGTGATATATTGGTATGACTATCTTGAAAAGAATAATTTGTGTTATTTTTTAGCACTGTACCAAATGTAAAATACTCAACATCAAATTTTTTAACAATTTCTTTTTTCCTTTCAATTTTTTCAACTAAATTTTTTACAATTGAATCTTGTTTTGAATAAGTAATTGATGATGAATTATCAATAGCAACCAATAGTTTAGGCTTTATGGTTTCAAAATATTTATTTTGAATTTTAGGATTAATCAATAAAAGCAATAATGTAAAAATGGTTAAAAAACGTAAAAAAGCTAAAATTAATACAGTTTTTCGATATTTTATTTTATAAAAATATTGAAAATAAACTAACAAAACTGCTATTACTGAAGCAAGAATTATAAAAATAATTGTTAGTAGACTCATTTTATAATAGTATGGGATTCCCTTTTACACGGGAATGATAGGTAAAAAAACTACAATTAAGTTAGCATTCCTCCATCAACATTTAAGGTTTGACCTGTAATATAGGCTGACATATCTGAAGCTAAAAACACACATGCATTAGCTACATCTTCTGGAGTTCCTCCTCGCCTCAGTGGTATTTCTTTACGCCATAGATCAACAGTTTTTTCGTCTAATTTAGCAGTCATTTCAGTCTCAATAAAGCCTGGAGCAATAGCATTACAACGAATATTTCTAGAACCTAACTCTAAAGCAACTGATTTAGTAAAACCTAATATTCCAGCTTTAGAAGCAGCATAATTAGCTTGTCCGGCATTTCCTTTCACACCAACAACTGAGCTCATATTAATAATTGAACCTTTTCGTTGCTTCATCATTGGTCTGATTACTGCCTTAGTTAAATTAAAAACCGATTTTAGATTTACTTCAATAACCTTATCAAAATCTTCTTCTGAAATTCGCATTAATAAATTGTCTTTGGTTATCCCTGCATTGTTAATCAATATTTCCATAGAACCAAAATCTTCTAAAACATTTTTAACCAATTCTTGTGCTGCATCAAAATTAGCAGCATTTGATTGGTAACCTTTTGCTTTTATACCATAGGCTTCTAATTCTTTTTCTAAATCTTTTGCTGCATCAACTGAGGCATTAAAAGTAAAAGCAACATTTGCTCCATGTTTAGCAAATTCTATTGCAATACCTCTACCTATTCCACGAGAAGCACCAGTAATTAAAGCTGTTTTATTTTTGAGTAATTTCATATTCAACACATTTTATTTAGAATTATCAAATATAATAAAATGAAATATAGAATTAACATAAAATTATAAAAAGAAACAACCTCACTAGGTATATTACATAGTGAGGTTGTCATAGATTAATACTATTAAAAAACAACTTACAGTTTTACTTCAGTATCTTTATAATTAAATAAGATAATCAATATCTAAGTTATTGCACTTTACCAGTTTTTCAAGAGATTTCATATCCAAATCATTTTATCTTAAAAATTTGTTATTAAAAAAAGCCTATCTACACATATGTGGAAGAACAGGCTTTAATTAGATTATATTTTAACAATCAAGATAATTATAACAATACCAGATTGTTACATTTTACTTAATACCTCGGCTACTTTTTTTCCTATTTCAGCAGGAGACTCAACAACATAAATTCCATTTTCTCTTAAAATATCCATTTTT
>DAOVTC010000187.1 GCA_030633285.1 Flavobacteriaceae bacterium | reverse complement strand
TTCAAAGGAACTTTTGCAATGATTTTATTTTTATATCCTTGGAAAACACCAATAAATTTAACATGTTCAAAATTAATATTTTTATTATAAGTATTTATAAATGTAAATTTGAAATTAATTTTTTTACCCACCTCAATGAAAAAGTCTTCAGAATTAATATTACAAATTACTTTTTGAAAAGTTGAATAATTTGAAATAGGATTCCCGTTAAGATAATCTTTCTTTTTTTTCACTATATGTGGTTCTTCTGTTAATAGTTTACTTACACTATATACATTTTCATATTGTATTTTTTTTTCAAAATTTAATAAATCATATTGACTTTTTCTTCCTTTTAAAACACTGTAAGAATGTGTTTTAATACCTGTATAAAAAGTATATAAAGAAGCATTTCGATATGAATTAACAAAAACAATAGGTTTGCTTTTAGTTTTTTCTTTTAAAGTTGGAATCCATGTTTGACCAATATGAGGTTCTAGTTTTATTGGTGAAATATTTTCATTGGCTAAAAAGATCCTTACTATTAATAATAATCCAAATTGAATAGATCCTAAAATAATTAACCATTTTCTTGCTTTTTGGTTTTGAATAAAATAAGGAAAAGTTAAGATTATCAAAGGGATTAGGATTATACCAATCCATTGTGCTTGTGGACGAGAAGTAAATGTTGTAAAAAAGAAAAATATAATAAATCCGTAAACAATAAAATTCAATGATTTATTAAATTTTGAATATGCTTTTTGATTAAAAAAAGCTTTATAAACAATAGGAAATGTAATACCTACAATGGCTATAATATTTACAAAATACATTACAGTATTGTTAATACTATATGGTTTTTTACCTCTTTCTTTTAAGTGATAAACAAATGAAGGAAAATCATTTTGATATTGCCAGTTTAAATGTGGTAAAAAAAGTATAAACCCAAAAAAACCTGCCATCCAGAATTTTTTATTTTTAAGCAATGAAAGATTTGACATTACAACAAAAAATAGAATCAAAACACCATGATATTTGCTATACAGCATTCCTGCCATTGATAAACCTAGCAGTAAAATATTTTTCCAATTATCGTTAATTAAAAATTGTTTGTAATAATACAAAAATAGTGCTGTAAATAAGAAAAGTGGCGTATCTGGAGTTGTAACAAAACCGAAAACATTTAATATTGCTACAGAAATAACCAATAAAAAATACAACCAAACATATTTCCATTTTTCTTTATAATCAATAATTAACCAAATAACAACAAGCATTACAGAATAACTAATGGTTGAAAAAAACCGAACACCTAATTCATTATCAAAAAATAAACTACTAATTCTAACCCAAAGAGCAACTAAAGGAGGGTGATCAAAATACCCAAAAGCTAAATTTTTTGACCAAATCCAATAATAGGCTTCATCTTCAAATAATGCAGTATATTTACTTTGTAAAAGGTTAATAACAAAGAAAATAATAAGTAAAAAAAGAAATTGATATTTGGCTTTTTGAATTAATTTCATAGAGTAAATTCTTAACACAAAATTAGCAATAAATTGTTTTACCTTTGCATAACAAAATAATAATTATGCAAGACACCCTAGTTATCATACCAACTTATAATGAAAAAGAGAATATAGAAAAAATTATTAGAACTACATTTTCTCAAATAAAAGCATTTGATATTTTGGTGGTTGATGATAGTTCACCCGATGGTACTGCTAAAATTGTTCAAAATTTACAAAATGAATTCCCTAAAAATTTATTCCTACAAATTCGAAAAGAAAAAAATGGTTTAGGTGCAGCTTATATTCATGGATTTAAATGGGCAATTAATAAAAAGTATGAGTATATAATTGAAATGGATGCAGATTTTTCACATAATCCTAAAGATTTAATAAGGTTATATGAAGCTTGTACAAAACACGGTGCAGATGTCTCAATCGGGTCAAGATATTCAAAAGGAGTTAATGTTGTTAACTGGCCAATGAAGAGGGTTTTACTTTCTTATTTTGCATCAAAATATGTACAATTTGTAACAGGAATGCCTTTTCATGATACTACAGCAGGGTTTGTTTGTTATAATAGAAAAGTATTAGAAACCATCAAATTAGATAAAATTCAATTTGTGGGTTATGCCTTTCAAATTGAAATGAAATTTAAAGCTTGGAAACACGGTTTTAACATACAAGAAGTTTCTGTAATTTTTACGGATAGAACTTTGGGAGAATCAAAAATGAGTAAAACAATAATTACAGAAGCAATTTTCGGAATAATTCAAATGCGCTTTAAGGGTTTGCCAAAATAAAAAAAAGTTAAAAGTATATAAAATGAGTACTACATTAATAAAAAATGCTCAAATAGTAAATGAAGGTGAAATAAAAAGACAGGATCTTTTAATTGAAGGAGAAATAATTATTAAAATTGATAAAAACATTAATAACTTTCCTTTAAATACTTTAATTATTGATGCTGCTGGAAAATTTTTATTACCTGGACTAATTGACGATCAAGTTCATTTTCGTGAACCAGGACTAACCCATAAAGCGAATATTGCTTCTGAATCTCGTGCGGCTGTTGCTGG
>DAOVTC010000028.1 GCA_030633285.1 Flavobacteriaceae bacterium | reverse complement strand
GTTACCTATACAGAAGCCATTGATATTTTAAGAAACAGTAAACCAAATAAAAAGAAAAAATTCAAATATCCAATTAATGAATGGGGTGTTGATTTACAAAGTGAACATGAACGTTTTTTGGTTGAAAAACATTTTAAATGCCCTGTAATTTTATTTGATTATCCCGCAAATATCAAAGCATTTTATATGCGTTTAAATGATGATGGTAAAACCGTTCGGGCTATGGATGTACTTTTTCCTGGAATTGGTGAAATTGTAGGTGGTAGCCAAAGAGAAGAACGTTTAGATGTTCTCAAAGAAAAAATAAAAGCTTTAGGTATTGATGAAAAAGAATTATGGTGGTATTTAGATACCCGTAAATTTGGTACTGCTGTTCATTCTGGTTTTGGTTTAGGATTTGAAAGATTAGTCCAATTCACTACTGGAATGGGTAATATTCGTGATGTAATTCCGTTTCCGAGAGCACCTCAAAGTGCTGAATTTTAATTTTTTTAACTTTTGAAGGAATACAAAACAAACCTTTTTTTGTATTTTTATCTGGAAGAAATTTCTTATGTTAAAACAAAGTTTACATTTAAAATTACAACAAAAATTATCTCCACAGCAAATACAGTTGATGAAATTAATTCAATTACCTACTCAGGCATTTGAACAAAAATTAGCACAAGAAATTGATGAAAATCCTGCTCTAGAAACCGGTAAGGAAACACTTGATGAGTTTCAAGATTCAAATCAAGATGAGTTTGATGATTCTGGTACAGAAACTATTGAAACTGATATTAATATTGATGAGTATTTAAGTGACGATGAAACACCGAGTTATAAATTACAAACTAATAATTATAGTCCTGATGATGAAGACAATCGAATCCCTTACTCGGGAGGAATCACATTCAATCAGCACTTAATCAATCAATTAAATACTTTTAGATTAAACGATCATGAAATTCAAATAGCTATATTTATTGTTGGATGTATTGATGATAACGGATATATTAGACGTACACTAGATGATATTGTTGACGATTTAGCCTTTTCAGAAAATATTTTTACTACAATTGAAGAAGTAACAAAAATACTTAAAACTGTTCAACAATTAGATCCAGCAGGTGTAGGTGCAAGAACATTAAAAGAGTGTTTATTAATACAACTGCATAGAAAAAAAGAAAACCCTGAAAGAAATTTAGCTATAAAAATTTTAGATAATTCATTTAATCATTTCGTTAAAAAACATTACAATAAATTACTATTAAAGTTTGACATTACTAAAGAAGAATTAAAAGATGCTATTAAAGAAATTGAAAAACTCAATCCGAAACCTGGAAATTCCTTTTCAGGAAATTTAACTGCTGTTGAACATGTTGTTCCTGATTTTACCATTAAAATTGATGAAGGAATTTTAGATTTAAGTTTAAATGCAAGAAACGCTCCTGATTTACATATATCAAGAGAGTATAACAATATGCTGAAAGGGTATGCTGAATCAAAAGATAAGTCAAAATCTCAAAAAGATGCTATTTTATTTATCAAACAAAAATTAGATGCTGCCAAATGGTTTATTGATGCAATAAAACAACGTCAGCAAACATTAATGCTAACTATGAATGCAATAATGTATTACCAAGAAGAATATTTTTTAACTGGCGATGAACGTAAATTAAAACCCATGGTTTTAAAAGATATTGCCACCAAAATCAACATGGATGTATCAACTATTTCACGTGTAGCTAATAGCAAATATGTTGATACACCTTATGGTACTAAGTTGATCAAAGAATTTTTTTCGGAGTCGATGAAAAACGTACAAGGTGAAGAAATTTCAACTCGTGAAATTAAAAGTATTTTACAAACTGAAATTAAAAATGAAGATAAAAAAAAGCCACTTACTGATGAGAAACTATCTGCTTTGTTAAAAGAAAAAGGATACTTAATAGCTCGAAGAACAGTTGCTAAATATCGTGAACAGTTAGATATTCCAGTTGCAAGACTAAGAAAAAAAATATTGTAAAATATGCAGTTTTTTAAATTTATATCTTATGTCTTTCACCCACTCCTATTTTCATTCATAGGTAGTTTTTTCTATCTTTTATTAACCCCAAAACATATTGCTAAACGACAAGAATATATTATACTTATAGTTATTTTTATAAGTACTTATATTTTACCTATTTTTTTATTGACCTTATTAAAAAAAATGGATTTAATTAAAAGTTATCATTTAGATACAATAGAAGAGAGAAAATTTCCAATACTGTTTTTTGTTATTTTGTCATTTATGATTGGTAAAATGTTATTAAATGTACAAATAGTTGATTTATTGGCATATTCATTTTTTGGTATTGCTTTGGCTTTGAGTTTTACTTATTTACTTTTTTACACAAAAATAAAAACCAGTTTACATACATTAGGAATGGGAGGCATTATTGGTTTTGTCATAATAATGAGCATTGAATACCAATTAAATTTTAACTTGATTATTGCTGTTCTATTTATTTTAACAGGTTTGATTGCTGTTTCTAGATTGAAATTAAAAGCTCATCTAGCAAAAGAAGTTTATATTGGTTTTTTTCTGGGAATATTAACACAATTGTTAAGTTATCTTATATATCAATTATGAATATATCATAATATATAAAATATCAAACCCAAACGTAGATCTCTAATCCCTATATCATAACTATTATTTTTTACATGACTAAATAATTCATTTAATCCGTAATAAACATGAAAATTCCACTTATTAAATCCTGTTGATAAAGTAAAGCCGTAAAGAAATTTATTAATTTTTATAACATCCTCAACATCAAAATCTTCTCTTTGTTTTAAATTTGAACTTGTAGCAAAAACATAAGACATTTTAAATCCAGGGTATACCCTCCAAAATTTATACTTTTTTTCTGTAGAATTTCTTAATCTTAGTTCCACAGGAAATTCAACGACATGCATTGTAATTTTATTACTTTTTAGTTCATTTAAAGGTATTTCTTCAGGTAATTCAATGTCTTCTTTTACATTAAAATAATATGTATTTCTTGCATAACCTATTCCTAAACCAAAACCCAGATTACGTTCAGGATTAACAGGTAAATCTTTAATAAAACCTAAACCCAATCCATATGAAAATCCTGTTTGAGAAATTTGTTCAGGAAGATCTAAGAGTTTGATATAAGTTAGATTTATATAAAGTTGATCTTCCAAATACTTATTATCTACAAAAGTACTATCATTTTGTGCATGCAAAAAATAAGAAAAAATAAAGAAAATAAAAAACCCAATCTTTTGCATAGTATATTTTTGAAAAACCAAAGATACTTTTTTAAAAAGAATTCCCAAAAGGCTAAAACTGAATTCAACTAAAAAAAATAAATAAACCAATAACCTGTTATCAATATTCAAGAAGTACACTCATAATTAAATTTATAAATTAATATTTAATTTTTTATTAAGAATCCTTTTAAGTTCTTTAGATGTTTTAGGATCTATTAAATTCAAGGCCTTTACATCACATAGTTTTTCAATTAATTCAGCACCAGCATAAGTATTAGTAGCTATACCACTCACTATATCAGGCTTTAGATTAAAACTTTTCATAACACCATATACTGCATAAGGATCAGAAGCACATAAAATAACACATTTTAAGTTATTTTTAAGTTCTTCGTATGCGATATCGCCATTATATGGTTCAAGAGGTGATGCTCCAAGTTCAATTACTGCAAAATCAGCATTTACTAAGCTAATTCTACTGAGTAATTGAATTAATTTTTTTCTGTATTTTTCACGCGGGTAAATAGTTGATGGTAATCCCATATTAATAAAATCAAATATATAATTTGCTCCTACATCTTTTAAAGATAAAATATCGCTATACCTGCTAGCACCCGTTAATTTACCAGCAACTATTTTTAACCCTGCTCTTTTTAAATGGTTTACAATTATTCTGGCTGAAGTTGTTTTTCCTGCAGACATTGATGTTCCTACCAATAAAATTACGGGAATATTAAATTTGGAAAATTTAACATCACGCACATAATTATCCATTGTACAAATTTTTTTGTCTATCACTACATGACCTAAATATTGTATTTCAATAAGGTTAGGAAGATAAACTGATTTTGAAGTACATTTTCCAAATAAACCTGCGCCAGTTAAAAAATGCATTTTACCATCTTCTTCAACATCTCTCCATGAACCGGTAGCTTCTAAAGTTGCATATCTTTCACCCAAAGCCCCTACTACCAAATCTTCTTTCATAATACTTCTCATTCTACCATTGATTAACTCAATTTTAAGAATATCATTTCCTGTATCAGTAATTTCTCCAACAATATAATCACCTGTTTTCCATTTAATTTTATCTAACTTTTCAATAGAAAATGGTTTTTTATCTAAATCAGATATCCTTAGCATCGAAGTAAAAATATA
Organism: Flavobacteriaceae bacterium; assembly: GCA_030633285.1. The sequence continues at coordinate 4,768 of DAOVTC010000028.1, read as the reverse complement.
ATCTGAGTTCATTATTTTTAAAATATTTAATTATAATTATTTTTTATTGAGTTTGCAGTTAACAGTATTGTTAACAAAGCTGTTCGCTCAATTAATTTATCAGTAAAGATGAATTCATGTTTTGCATGAGCCCCATCACCTATTGTACCTAATCCATCTAAAGTTGCAGTATACATACTTGTTGTATTGCCATCTGATCCACCACCTGCAGTTGATTCTTCCAATTCTAAATCAATTAATTCACCCAAATTTTTTGCCATTTTCCATAGTTTTTGATTGCGATTTGTTTTTTCCATTGGAGGTCTACCAAAATACCCTTCAACTAATAATTCGATATCTTTATTAATTGGTTTTAAGCCTAAAATTTTTTTACTTATAAATTCTGCATCTTTATTATTGTGTACTCTTACATCAATAACTGCTCTACTTTCAGCTGCTATAACGTTAGCTGATGTTCCTCCTTCAATCATACCTACGTTAACTGTTATACCTTTTTTAAAATCATTAAGTTCAAATAAATACTGAATATGATAAGAAAGTTCCACTATAGCGCTAACTCCCTTATCGGGATTTAGCCCTGCATGTGCTGGTTTACCCTTAACTGTTAAAGTAAAACGACCTATTCCTTTGCGAGCGGTTTTTAATTTTCCTTCTATTCCTAATGGAGGCTCTAAAATAAAAGCTCTATTAGCAATTTTTGAAATATTTACAATTGCTTTTTTAGATTCTTTACTACCAATTTCTTCATCTGAATTGATTAGTATTACAGGTGTTAATGGACAGTTCAATTTTAAATCTCTAATAGTTTGTATTGAGTATATCATTTGAGTCAATCCAGCCTTCATATCAAAAATTCCAGGACCTGTAATCGTAAATTTATCTTGTATTATGGGCATTTTTAAAATAGTCTCTTTATCCCAAACAGTATCACAATGTCCCAATAAAAACTGAATAGGATTATTTTTTAATCTTTTAAGTGGTCTCGCCAATATAAATCCTCCGGTTTTTTTTCCGGGCATTTGTAATACATAAAAATTAAGTTCTTCTAATGCTGATTTTAACAAGTTGATAACTTTAACTTGTGAGTTAGCATCTGTTGATGGTGATTCTGCTTCTACAAGTTTTTTCAAAAAGAGAATCATAGATTCTTGATTTTCTTTTAAGTAATTTACAATATGTTTAGCTTCTAATTTTTTCATGCTAAACTTTAATTTTTTATAACTTTATCGCTGAAAATCTTTAGGATATGGAAAACTAAATGTTTCTTTTATACTTGCAAATCTTCCTTGTGCGATATACGCCAAGAGAGGATTATCATAAATATGTTTTTGCTGATCAACTTCTGAGAAAATCTTATAATCTTTATGTACAAATGCAGCTTCAATTTGTCCGGTAATGATACTGTAATCATCAAATCCATCAATTATTTTATACAAAGTACATTCTAATAAAACATAAGAGTCAGCTATAAAAATATTATCATTTTTTGCAGTTGGAATTGTAGGGATTTTGTTAACTATTTCTTTGGAGTAGTGGTTATTTTCACACCTTGGAATTGCCGACAAAGAAGTTAATAAAATTTGACTTGGTCTAACAAAGCTTACAGTAAATTTTTTTTCTTTTTTAATATTATGATATGTTACATGTCGAGGAGTACATACAAATCCTAAATAATTTGAAAACCCAATTGGTGTAACCATGTGTTTGGGTGATAAATCATATACATCTTTTTCTTTAGAACCAATAACAACCAAGGGAGCAACTGTATAGAAGTGATCCCATATAGTATCTTTAACATTTAAAGATATGAATTTATCAAAACCATTTTTTTTCATAACTCAAACTGCATTTATCCTTTTCACCTCATTAAAGTTACGAAAACAAGCTCTATTTTACAAATATCTATAGTGAAATAATTGTATAAAAAAATGCGAACATAAGTTCGCATTTTAAAATTTATTTAAAAAGTAAAAAAAACTATTCTTTTTTCTTTACTAATTTTTCGACATCCTCTCCTTGTAAAGTTTCTACTTCAACTTTTTCTTCACCATCAATAGTAGTTGTTGTAGTAATAGTTGCTATTTTTTCACCATTATCTTTTACTTCAACTATAATTTCCTTTTCAACTTTTTTAGAAACTGTAGATTCTTCATGTAATTCAATTGTAGTATTATTATGAGCTTCAACTTTATCTAAATTTAAAGCTATACTTGGTGCAATAACCAAAGCAACAACTGACATTAATTTTAATAAAATATTTAATGAAGGACCTGAAGTATCTTTAAAAGGATCTCCAACTGTATCACCTACAACTCCAGCTTTATGAGGCGCAGAGCCTTTTCCATATTCTACACCGTCAATAGTAACACCTTCTTCAATCATTTTTTTAGCATTATCCCATGCACCACCGGCATTTGATTGAAAAATTGCCATTAACACACCTGTTACTGTTACACCAGCTAATAAACCCCCTAACATTTCAGCACCTCCTATAAATCCTACTAAAACAGGAGAAGCAATAGCTAAAACTCCTGGTAATACCATTTCTTTAATAGATGCTTTTGTTGAAATATCAACGCATTTATCATATTCAACTACACCATCAGCTTTTTCAAAAATAGCTATCTCTTCAGGAGTAGCTTTTTCCATATCAGCTTCGTGTTTTTTCATTATTTCCAAAGCAGCTTTTAGTTCTGGAATTTCTTTAAACTGTCGACGAACCTCTTTAATCATTTCCATTGCTGCTCTACCAACGGCACTCATAGAAAGTGCTGAAAAAACAAACGGTAACATTCCCCCAACAAATAAACCTGCCATTACAGTTGATTTAGAAATATCAATTGTTGTAATATTAGCTTGTTGCATAAATGCTGAAAATAATGCCAATGCAGTTAATGCCGCTGAAGCAATAGCAAAACCTTTTCCGATAGCAGCAGTTGTATTTCCTACAGCATCTAATTTATCTGTTCTTTCGCGAACTTCTTTAGGCAAATCAGCCATTTGAGCAATACCTCCTGCATTATCAGAAACCGGACCATAAGCATCAACAGCTAATTGGATACCTGTATTTGCTAACATACCTACAGCCGCAATAGCAATACCGTATAAACCTGCAAAATTAAATGATAAAATTATAGCCGTCGCAATTAATAAAATTGGAATAGCAGTTGACATCATACCTAATGCCAAACCTGCAATAATATTTGTAGCTGAACCTGTTACAGATTGATTTACTATTCTAGTTACAGGTATTGTGCCTGTACCGGTGTAAAACTCAGTTATCAACCCTACACCTAATCCGGCAACAAGACCTACAATAGTAGCCCAAAACACTCCCATTGAAGAATATTCAATTCCATTAAACTCCCAGGCTTCAGGTAAAAATTGTTGAATTAAAAAATATGAAGCAACAACCATTATAGCTGATGATATATATTCACCAAGATTTAATGCTGCTTGTGGATTACCTCCTTCTTTAACTTTAACAAAAAAAGTACCAATAATTGAAGTGATTATTCCTATTGCTGCAAGAGACAATGGCAATAAAACTGCACCTAATTTAAAATCGGCGAAAGCCTCAATATTAAAAAATACAGCACCTAGCACCATGGTTGCAATAATTGAACCTACAAACGATTCAAATAAATCAGCTCCCATTCCTGCAACATCTCCTACATTATCACCAACATTATCTGCAATAGTAGCCGGATTTAAAGGATGATCTTCAGGAATACCTGCTTCTACTTTACCAACCAAATCAGCACCAACATCGGCTGCTTTGGTATAAATACCTCCACCAACACGTGCAAATAAAGCAATAGATGATGCACCCAATGAAAATCCTGAAATTATATTTAATACTGTAACTAATCCATTTTTATCATCAACACCATATAACTTACTATAAAATAAAAATAAAGTACTTAATCCAATAACTCCTAATGAAACAACTCCTATACCCATTACGGCACCTCCTGAAAAAGCAACTTCTAATGCTTTGTTCAAGGATGTACGAGCAGCATTTGTTGTTCTAACATTTGCTTTAGTAGCTATTCGCATTCCTATATAACCAGCTAGAGCAGACATTAAAGCTCCAACTACAAACGATAATGCTACAAATCCGCTTGAATTTTCTTCAGAATTACCTTTAAAAATCAGTAAAACTGCTACTGCAATTACAAAGATTGATAGTACTTTGTATTCAGCTTTTAAAAATGCTAAAGCACCATCACTAATATGTTTGGCAATTGTTGCCATTTTCTCAGTTCCTACTTCTTGTTTAGTTACCCAAGAAGATTTAAAGAACATAAATATCAAGCCAATAACTCCAGCGAGGGGTAATAAGTAAATTAAACTTTCCATTTTGTTTTTATTATGATTTTAAATTTTCGCAAAAATAGTGAAAACTACTCTTAATAAATAAAAAAGACTTAATATTTCTGTTAAGTCTTTAGTACCTTGGGTGGGAATCGAACCCACACGATCTTGCAATCACTGGATTTTGAATCCAGCGCGTCTACCAATTCCGCCACCAAGGCAAATTTTTGGAGTGCAAATATAAGTCATTTGTTTAAATTATCTTATTATTTTCAGAGCTTTTCTTTATTAAGAATCGTTTTTATTATATGTAAATTATAATATAGAAAGTTCTATAATAAATACATTTACATTTGAAATAATTAATTAATTTTGTAATAAATTAAACCGAAACAACTCTCTAAAACACACAACTACATGAAACTAAAAATTCCTAATCCAAAAATTTTCG
>DAOVTC010000079.1 GCA_030633285.1 Flavobacteriaceae bacterium | reverse complement strand
TTGGAGGTAACTTTTATATCTGGATGGAGCAATATTTCCTTTTTCTAAAGCTTCTTTAACTGCACATTTTGGCTCATTAACATGTAAACAGTTGTTGAATTTACATAGATGTTTTAAAGCAAAAAATTCACGAAAATAATCTCCAATTTCCTGTTGTTTAAAATCTACAACTCCAAAACCCTTAATGCCAGGAGTGTCAATAATATATCCACCAAATGGAAGGGCAAACATTTCAGCAAAAGTAGTGGTGTGTTGACCTTGTTTATGTTGGGTAGAAACTTCGGCAATTTTCAAATTTAAACTAGGAGCTATAGTATTTATTAATGAAGATTTTCCAACTCCCGAATGACCAGAAATCATACTTACTTTATCTTTCATTAAATTCTTGACCTTATTTATGTTGATATTTTTAGTTACAGAAATCTCAATGCATTGATAACCAATATCAGAATAAATTTTTAGAAGTTTATTTTTTTGTAAATTTTGATTTTCATCATAGATGTCTATTTTATTAAATAATAAAATGGCTTCAATATGATATGCCTCAGTAGTTGCTAAAAACCGATCAATAAATGAAGGTAAAGTGGGAGGACTATCAATTGTTATTAATAAAAAGGCACAATCAATGTTAGCAGCAATGATATGTGTTTGTTTTGATAGGTTAACTGATTTTCGAATTATATAATTTTTTCTATCGTGAATATTTGTAATTATACCAGTATTACTTTTTTTTTCGAGATCAAAATCCACATGGTCACCAACTGTTAAAGGATTTGTACTTTTAATACCTTTTATACGGAATTTACCTCTAATTCTACATTGGAATTGTTGGTGATCTTCAGTTCTAACGAGATACCAACTACCTGTTGATTTAATTATAACACCAGTCATTTCTTAATGATAAAAATTTAAAATATTAATTTCAAATTTAGCTAAAAACCTATTGTTGACCAAAAAATTGATATTAATTTAAAAATCTTATAAATTAATTGATTATTTTAATTTACCTATATTTGATTCATTAATAACCTAATTCTCACTCATATGAAAATTTTAAAATATATTTTAATTCTGATATTAATTTTAATTGTTGTAGGTGCAATTTATTTAGCAACTTTAGATGGTAATTATGATGTGCAAAGATCAAGAATTATTAAGGCTCAACCAGAAGTGGTTTTTAATGAGTTAAACGATTATAAAAATTGGAAAGACTGGGGGCCATGGTATGAAGAAGACCCTACAATTGAGGCTGTTTATGCTGAAAATACTGTTGGTGAAGGAGGTTCGTATTCATGGACGGGAAAAGATGGAAGTGGTATTATGAATACTTTAAAAGTAGAAAAACCTAAAAGTTTAGATCAAGAAATTATTTTTAAAACTCCTTTTGGAGATATGAGATCAGATGTGTATTGGGTTTTAGAAAAAGTAGAAGAAGGTACCAATTTAACTTGGGGAATGAAAGGTGAAATGGGATTTTTCACCCGTTTTATGGCAAGTAATATGGGAGAGCAAATCGGACCTATGGAAGAAAGGGGATTAGAACTTTTAGATGAAAATATTCAAAAAGACATCAAAGTTTATAGTATTAAAATAGATGGAGTAGTTGATTATAGTGGTGGATATTATTTATATACAACAACTTCTTGTAAAATTGATGAAATAGAGGATAAGTATCCATTATTGTTATTAAAGATTTATGGTTTTAATAAAGAAAATAATATTAGAACTAATGGAAGTCCTTTTACTTTGTATCATAAATATGATGAAGAAAATGGTACAACCATGTTTTCAGTTTGTTATCTAGTATCAGAAAGAGTGATTACACCTAGAGGAAGTGATATTTTATCTGGATTTATGGAAAGTGGAAAATATTTTAAAACTACTTTAAAAGGTAGTTATGAAAATTCAAAAGAAGCTTGGGAAACCGCAATGAAAGAAATTGCAAATCTTAGTGATTATAATATGATTGAAAATGGCGAACCTTTTGAAGTGTATGCAAATAACCCACATAGCACTCCAAACCCTGCTGATTTAATTACAGAGATTTTTATACCTGTGGAATAAATATTAGTTGAAGTCATAATCATTAAGTATTGATATAAAAAAAGCAAGTAATTAAATACTTGCTTTTTTTATGTCTAAAGGAGCCTTTAATCAGTTTTAAAATAGGCTTTTAAAAACTATGGTTAAGCTAAAAATCTAAATCAATTCAAAAAAATATTCATCAGGGTGTAATATTCAGTAAGTTCAGCCACTAAATAGATAAAACTTTTAAATAAAACATAAAATGAAAACTAATAAAAGAACAGAAATTAAAATTGTACTTGTTTGGGCAGCAGCAATATTAATTGTTAGCTTATTGTTAAAAACAATTGAAGGGTATGAGCAAATAATAAATTTCTTAATAATTGCGGGAGCAATAAATGTTTCTATATTTTTAAATGGGACAAATAATTTATCTTGTAAACCTGAAAACAATAAAATTAAGTGTTAAACTAGAGATATAAAATGAGTAGCGATTTTTACACCTTATCCATTTTACCCTATTCCGGAATAATCATTAAGATTTGTAGGGCTTATACTAATTCTCAGGAAGATTTTGAAGATTATTATCAAGAGGTTTGTTTACAGATTTGGAGAAGTAAGGACAATTTTAAAGAACAATCTGAGTGGTCGACTTGGATCTATAGATTGTCATTAAATGTATGTTTAACACTACTAAAGAAAAAGAAAAACAATAAACAAAACAATACTTCAGACTATTTACCACCAGAAGCAGTTGAGGGTAGTCGTGCATTTTCAGATGAATCTCTAAATCAGTTATATGATGCTATTAGGCAATTATCTGAAATAGATAGAGGGGTTATTCTACTTTATTTAGAAGAAAAATCTTATCAAGAAATTGCAGATATTATTGGTACCAATCCTAATAATATTGGTGTTAGAGTTAAAAGAATTAAAGAACGATTAAAAAAAATATTAGCATAACATGGAAAAGTCAATAGAAACAATTTGGAAAGAAGGATTTTTAAAAAATGACGCCTTAATAGCTCCAAAGCTAAACGATCTGTACAATCAAAAATCTATAGATATTGTAGATAAATTTAGAAGAATGTATAAGATAAATATAATTGGAATTGTATTGTTTGCATTAATTATTCTGCCAGTAAACATTGTGGTAAAGATCCCCTATATGGGAATCCCAATGTTTTTCTTATTCCTCTTTATTGCATTTTTTGCTCTTAAGTTTAAAAATAAACTAGATAAGATTGATAATAATTTAAACAGTTACCAATATCTTAAATCATTCGATGATTGGACAAAGGATATGATCCAGTTTAACACTAAACTATCTAGATTTTTATACCCCTATGTTTTTCTTTCTTTGGTTGCAGGTTTTTGGTTTGGAGGCTTTGGCGGGAATATACCAGGACAAGATTTAGTGAATTATTTACTAGAGGGTAACCCAGATATGTTACTAGTTTTTGGCACGCCATTATTTGTAATCCTAGGATTGATATTTGGAGTCGCTTTTTTCGCATATTTTGGAGGAAGAATTGGCAAATGGGATCTTAATTTAGGATATGGACGAATCTTGCGAAGACTCGATACCTTATTAACAGATATGGAAGAATTAAGAGCCTCTAATTAAAAAAAAACTATATAGGGTGTAATAATTTACAACTGAAGCCACTAACCAATAAAACACTAATCATGACAATTAATAATACCATAAACATTCTTGAAGGTTTAAAAAATCAAACCCAAAAAGAATCTGAATTAAAGATTTATAAAGAATTTACAGAAATTCTTACATCTCTAGAAAATAGAGAGATGACTGAAATAGAGATCCAATCTATAGAAACATTTCTTAGCCAGCTAGAGTTAACAATTCTTCCTAAATATAAAAGAATATATTTTAGACGAAAACTTAGAAAGTTTAAAGAATATTTAATTGAAGAATTCTCTTTGATAACTAAAGGGCACTACGCTACTCTGGGGATAGGATTAGGAATGACTTTTGGAGTCGCAATTGGCGCTTCAGTTTTTGGTGAAGCTTCAGGAGTTTCTACGGGAATGATGTTTGGAATGTTCTTAGGTTTTATAATTGGACGTTATAAAGATTTAGAAGCTGAAAAAGAAAACCGAGTATTGAAAATAAAAAAGTAATTAATTTAAAACCTCCTGATGTCTAAAGCAACTAACAACATGATCATTTACCATACCGGTTGCTTGCATATGTGCATATATAACAGTTGAACCTACAAATTTGAATCCACGTTTTTTTAAATCTTTAGAAAGTTTATCAGAAAGCTCTGTTTTTGCAGGAATTTCATCTAGACTTTTCCAGTTATAGTTAATAGGTTTGTTATTGACAAATTCCCAGATATATTTTGAAAATGAACCAAATTCTTTTTGAATTTCCATAAAAGAAATAGCATTGGTTATGGTAGCTTTTATTTTTAATTTATTACGAATAATTCCAGCATTATTCATTAATTCTTTAAATTTATTTTCATCGTAATCAGCAATTTTTTGATAATTAAAATTATCAAAAGCATTTCTAAAGTTTTCTCGTTTTCGTAAAACAGTAATCCAACTTAAACCTGCTTGAAATGTTTCTAGAATTAAAAATTCAAAAAGTTTGTCATCATCATAAACGGGAACACCCCATTCTTCATCATGATAAGTAACATAGAGTGTATCATCTCCACACCAAGAACATCTGGTTTTATTCATGCTTAAATATTTATTATAGTTTTAAGATAAGTAATATTTCTGTCTTTTAAGTAATCTAATACAAATTCATAACAAACTTTATGTTTTCCAACCTTCTCAGGTGGAAAAACACCTTTTTCATTAAATAAATTATTTAAAATTAAATTAGCAGCTGCAGTAGCAGTATAGCCCGTTGTTCTTGCCATTGATGAAGTTTGAGTTTCTTGGCAAAACTCATCTTGTAAATCATAAATAATTTCCTCATTATTACCTTTTTTATTAATACCTTTTATGGTAATTTTCATTACAGTGAGCTCTTCTTCATTATCTTCTAAAAACCATTCTTTAAATAAAATTTTGTTAGTAAAATCAATTGGAGATATTTTAGTACCATTTATTTCTATTTTCTCAGTATCAAAAAACCCACTTTTTTTTAAAACCTGAATATATTCAATATGCCCAGGATAACGTAAAGTTTTTTCCTTCATATTTGGTATGTGTGGCATGGTAAAAATTAACGAACGCAATCCATCAGAATTAAAAGATTCTAAAGTGCCAACTTTATCAAATTCAACCAATTCAACATCAGTTAGTGCTTCCCTAATGATTAGTTTACTATTTTCAATATATCTTGCAGGACGAGTATATTCTTCAATTACATCAATTGGTGAAAACGGTGCTTTATAATTAAAAGGCCATTTTTTAGTTTTAGGTAAACCACCCACTAAGCATTCAAAATCGGTAACTTTTATTTGTTCATTTTGATATCCCAATAATATGTTTCCCATTCCTGGTGCAACACCACAATCAACAATAGCAGTTACATTATTCTGTTTTGCCAATTTATTTAATTCAAGCGCATTTTCAGGAAAAAAGGAAATATCAACCACATCCTTTTTGGCTTTAATAATGGTTTTTAATGTATCAAATCCTAAAAACCCTGGTACTGCACAAACTATTAAATCAAAAGCTTGTAAAGTATTTATTAATTCTGCTTTTTTTGTTACGTCAATTTGTAGAGTATTGATACTTGGGTTTTTAGATTTAATTTTTTCTAAAGGTTTTATACTGAAGTCGGATGAAGTAACTTGGTGATTTTTTGCCAAATCAATTGCCATTGCACTGCCTACCATACCAGCACCTAAAAT
>DAOVTC010000064.1 GCA_030633285.1 Flavobacteriaceae bacterium | reverse complement strand
TTACAAGATTTTTTAGATATTTACTATCAAGGTGCCAGTGTTTTAATTAATGAACAAGATTTTTACGATTTGACATATAGCTATCTTAAAAAATGTGCAATACAAAATATTCGACATACAGAAATTATGTTTGACCCTCAAACGCATACGCAAAGAGGTATTTCTTTTGAGACAATCATAAATGGTATTTCCAAAGCTTGTAATGATGCTGAAGTAAAATTAGGAATCACTTCAATACTAATTATGAGTTATTTACGACATTTATCTGAAAAAGATGCTTTTAAAACTTTAGAACAATCAATTCCGTTTAAGGATAAAATTACTGCCGTAGGTTTAGATTCTTCTGAAAAAGGAAACCCCCCATCAAAATTTAAAAATGTTTTTGAAGCATCTGTAAAAGAAGGATATATCCCATTGGCACATGCCGGTGAAGAAGGCGATGCCGATTATGTTTGGGAAGCTATTGATATATTAAAGATCAAACGGATTGATCATGGTAATAACTGTTTACAGGATCAGACCTTGGTTAAGGAAATCATAAAACGTGATATTGCTTTAACAGTTTGCCCACTATCAAATACTGCCTTACAGGTAGTTGATGATTTAAAAGATCATCCATTAAAAAACATGATGGAATTAGGGTTAAAAGTAACAATAAATTCTGATGATCCTGCTTATTTTGGTGGTCAAGTAAATCAAAATTATATTGAAATTCAAAAAGCATTGAATTTAAGTAAAGAAGATTTATACCAATTGGCTAAAAATTCATTTCAATATGCTTTAATAAATGAAGAGCTTAAAACAAAATATATTGATGAATTGGAGAATTATTATAATCTAAACAAATAAAAACCTAGGTTATCCCGTTATACCTCCCTTATTTTTAATATCGATTAAAATTTCAGAAGATATTTCTTCAATTGGTTTATTTGTGACATTAATAACAGTCCAATCTGAGTATAGTCTAAAAAACCTATTGGCATAATTTAACTCTTGTTGCACGTGTGATATGCTTGAATAATTACCTGTTAACCCTCCTAAATGCGCATCTCTGACTTCTCTTAACCTTGCCAACCGTCTAGGAAAAGTTGTCAAACAAAAAATACGCTCGGGTGGTAGTTTAAAAACAATATCAGGAATAGGAAACCCCAATATGATTGGAATATTTGCTACTCGCCATCCTTTGTATGCCATATAAACACTTAATGGTGTTTTAAAAGTTCTTGAAACACCTAACAATACAATATTAGCTTTATCTAGTTCATCAACATGTTGACCATCATCATGACGAAGGGCAAATTCAATAGCTTCAATTCGTTGAAAATACGCTTTGTTTAACTTGTGAAATATTCCTGGTTTTTCTGATGGTATATCTTCAAAATGATGTGATAATTGTGCTAATAATGGTCCCATTAAATCAATAGTGCGCACATTATGAAGACGACCTTTTCTCAAAATTAAATGTCGTAATTTTCTGGATACAAGTGTATGAATAATAAGTCCATTAATACTATCCGCTTCTTCAATAATTTCCAGTATCTGTTGATCAGTACGAACATTAGGACGTAAATATGGTTCAACTCCAATAAATTCAAATTGAACTAATGCAGCCTTTAATGATTGCTGGGCTGTTCTTCCGGTACCATCTGAAACTATAAAAACATGTTGGAACATGAAAATATTATTTAATTACTTTTAATAAATTATAGTAAAACTCAAAATATGTTTAATAAGACAATTCCTAGTTTCTACAAAATTTATTCTCCGCTATAAGTTACAAAATTTCTTGGCGTTTCATAAAGCGTTATTGATAAATCTAATTTTGAATCGATCTTATCTCTGAGTTTGTTCCAAATAACTACTGAAATATTTTCTGCTGTAGGGTTCAAAGAAGCAAATTCACTAACTTCTTCATTTAAATTTTTATGATCAAATTGATCTTCTATCTCAATACGAATCAAGTTTTTGAGAATTTTCATATCCATAACAAATCCAGTTTCCGGGTGAATTTCTCCGGTAACGGAAACAATTAATTCATAATTATGTCCATGATAATTAGGGTTAGCGCATTTTCCAAAAACTGTAGTATTTCTGTCATCAGTCCATTCATAATTATACAAACGGTGTGCAGCATTAAAATGTGCTTTTCTATTAACAGTTACTCGCATATTAGACTAATCTTTGATAATATTCTTTAAAAATAATTTTAAACCATTCTGTATAATTTTCAGGATGGTTTTTCATATCTATCTTTACATTTCCTAAGGTCATCCATTTAAAGCTTTCAACTTCTTCTTTATTAATTACCGGATTATTATTATAAAAACCCACCATCACATGATCCAATTCATGTTCGGTTAAACCATTGTCAAATGGCGCTTTATATACAAACCAAAATACTTCTTTCAAGTCGCAAGCAAAACCCATTTCTTCTTGTAAACGCCTTTTACCAGCATCAATATTTGTTTCTCTATCTCTTTGATGACTACAACAGGTATTTGTCCATAAATTAGGCGAATGATATTTATCTGCAGCACGTTGTTGCAATAATAACTCTCCTTTTTCATTAAAAACAAACACAGAAAAAGCCCTATGTAAAAGTGCTTTTTCATGAGCCTCCATTTTAGGCATCAAACCCAATTGTTTGTCTTGTTCATTTACCAATATAACATTTTCTTGTTTCATCTTCGCAAATCTACAAAATTTGAATCTCATTATAAATATTCGTTAAATGAATTATATTTGCCATGCTAATCAATATTTGAACATGTTTGGATCTCACAAAGTTATTTATCTTTATTTTACACTAATCGTATCACTTTTTGCTGGGTGCAATAAAACTACAACATCAAACAAAAATGATAAAAAAACGACAACTATTTTAAAAGAAGAGAATAAACCCGATCAACAATTAAAACAAAATGAGACTGTTGAAATAGAAGTTGATAGTATAAATTCTAAAAATGTTGTAACTTTTTTAACAGAATATGGTAAACAAAATAAAGAAAATCAGGTTCTAATAAAAACTAGGCTTGGGAATATAAAAATCAAATTATTTGATGATACTCCGTTACACAGAGCTAACTTTATATTTCTTTCTAAAATAGGATATTTTGATACTACCTGCTTTTATCGAGTTGTTCCTGATTTTATTATTCAAGGTGGTAATTCAGAGAATATGAACACCTTAGCTTATCGAAATAAATACAAACATTATAAATTACCTGCCGAATTTATAAGCAAAAGAAAACACAAATATGGAGCTTTAGCAGCTGCCAGAGATTGGGAAAACAATCCTCATAAAAAATCAACAGCCTTTGAGTTTTATATAGTTCAAAATAAAAAAGGTGCCCATCACCTAGATGGAGAACATACTGTTTTTGGTGAAGTAATTTCAGGGTTTAAAGTCATTGACAAAATTATAAATCTAAATGCCGGTGGTGATGAATGGCCTTATGAAGATGTTTTTATTGAATTGAGTGTTATTAAATAAATCTTTAAAAACACATTTTCAAATCATCAAATTAACAGTATCTTTGCGCTTCTAATTTTTATTCATGACTTTTTTAGAAGAAATACAAAGAAGAAGAACATTTGGAATCATTTCACATCCTGATGCCGGAAAAACAACTTTAACAGAAAAATTACTTTTGTATGGTGGTGCAATACAAGAAGCTGGAGCAGTAAAAAGTAATAAAATTAAAAAAGGAGCAACTTCTGATTTTATGGAAATTGAACGTCAACGTGGAATTTCTGTAGCAACTTCTGTTTTAGCATTTAATTATAAAGACAAAAAGATTAATATCTTAGATACTCCTGGTCATAAAGATTTTGCCGAAGATACTTTTAGAACCCTAACCGCAGTTGATAGTGTTATTGTAGTTATTGACGTTGCAAAAGGTGTTGAAAAACAAACTGAAAAATTGGTAGAAGTTTGTAGAATGCGTAAAATACCAATCATCGTTTTTATCAATAAATTAGATCGTGAAGGTAAAGATGCATTTGATTTATTGGATGAAATTGAACAAAAACTTGGATTAAAAGTGATCCCACTTAGCTTTCCTATTGGTATGGGCTATGATTTTAAAGGTATTTACAATATTTGGGATAAAAAATTAAATCTTTTTTCAGGGGATGTTAAGCAAACTATTTCTGATGGAATTGAATTTACTGATATAAACAATCCAGAATTAGATGAAATTATTGGAAAATCTCATGCAGATATTTTAAGAGAAGAACTAGAACTGGTTGAAGAAGTTTACCCAAAATTTGACAAAGAGGCTTATTTAAATGCAGAATTACAACCCGTGTTTTTTGGTTCGGCACTTAATAATTTTGGAGTAAAAGAGTTATTAGATTGTTTTATTGAAATAGCACCTCCACCCCAACCTAAAATGTCAGATACTCGATTGGTAGATTCAAAAGAAGAAAAATTTACAGGATTTGTTTTTAAAATTCATGCCAATATGGATCCTAAACATAGAGATAGACTAGCTTTTGTAAAAGTTGTTTCGGGTATTTTTAAGCGAAACACCAACTATTTACATGTAAAATTGGGTAAAAAAATGAAATTTTCTAGTCCGAATGCTTTTTTTGCTGAAAAGAAAGAAATAGTTGACGAATCATTTCCCGGTGATATTGTTGGTTTGCACGATACAGGTAATTTTAAAATAGGTGATACTTTAACCGAAGGTGAAATTTTAGAATTTAAAGGAATTCCTAGCTTTTCACCAGAACATTTTCGCTATGTAAATAATGCTGACCCAATGAAATCCAAACAATTAGCAAAAGGGCTAGACCAATTAATGGATGAAGGAGTTGCACAATTATTTACACTTGATTTAAATGGTCGTAAAGTAATTGGAACTGTAGGTGCTTTACAATTTGAAGTTATTCAGTATAGATTGGAACATGAGTATGGAGCAAAATGTTCTTATGAAAATTTAAATGTACATAAAGCTTGCTGGGTAGATCCTCAAGATGAAGCTAATAATGAATTTAAAGAATTTAAACGTATCAAACAGCGTTATCTAGCCAAAGACAAAAAAGGTCAAATGGTATTTTTATCTGATTCTGCATTTACCATGCAAATGACTCAAGATAAATATCCTACTGTAAAACTACATTTTGTAAGTGAATACAAATAATTTTTAAGCACATGAAATAGTAATGGAATGTGTATGACCATTACCTGATGATGAGTTTAATTGAATTTGTTGATTGTTCTTCAAAGTATTAAAGTTATCTGCAGTAACTGTAACATTATGATCATGACCTGAACTTCCTGAAATCGAATATTCCTTATTAATACCATTTTCAACATCTTCTTTAGATACCTGAAGGGTATGACCATGATTTGATCCAATTGTGCTCTTTGTACCATTAGCCAGACAATCTTTACTTGAATTATTACTAGGAGGAGAATTGTCATCATCTCCTGTACACCCATTTAAAATAGATAAAACCGGTAATCCAATAAATAAAGTACCAGCCATATTCTTTATAAAATCTTTCCTATCCATGTTTTAAATCTTTTGAATTAGTATTTTTTTTTAGTCGGAAAACACTTCAATACTTACAAACTAATTTCTACAAAACACTACTCCTCAGATTAATAAAATAAACTTATGCAAAAGAAATCTGGATAGTTTACTGATATTAATTAATTTTACAATAATATAATAAACCATATTAGAAAACTTCCACAATCTCAATAAAACTTAATTTTAATAATAAGTATAAATAAAATGAATAAAATATTTGATGTAGTCATCCTAACAGATAATAGATATGCAAATCCAACAAAAATTGATGCATATATTCAAAATGTACTTGACGAAGATAATTATGTCAAAAATGCTTTGGAAAAACTAGAGTTAATAGTTGTCCGGATTGCTTGGGACGACGAAAACTTTGATTGGAGCAGTACAAAATTTATACTATTTAGAACTACTTGGGATTATTTTGATCGTTTTGAAGAATTTTCTATTTGGCTCAATAAAGTGAGTCAAGTGACTCAATTATTAAATTCAGAAAGAATTATTCGATGGAATATCGATAAACATTATTTACAAGATCTAAGGAAAAAAGGAACACATATAATTCCTACTGCATTTATTGAAAAAGGTAGAATAACCTCACTCAAAATTTTACATAAAGAAAACAATTGGGATGAAACCATTTTAAAACCCTGTATTTCTGGTGGTGCACGTCATACCTATAAATTAAATTTGAATAATCTGGAGGAGCATGAAAGTATATTCAAAAAATTAATCAAAAATGAAGCTATGATGCTCCAACCTTTTCAACATTCTATTATTAAAAAAGGTGAAATTTCTTTAATGCTTTTTAATGGAAGGTTTACTCATGCAGTTTTAAAAAAAGCTAAAAAAGGAGATTTTAGAGTACAAGATGATTTTGGTGGGACAGTACACAGCTACATACCTACTGCAAAAGAAATATTA
>DAOVTC010000145.1 GCA_030633285.1 Flavobacteriaceae bacterium | reverse complement strand
ACCATTATTGGTTTATCCTCATCTATCGGGCCACCTTCTGGTCTGCCTCTTCTCGCACAGCCTACTAATATTAAGAGTAGAACAAAAAAAACTAAAATGCGATATTTCATTGTTTTAAATTTATTACAAATTAACAATTAATTTATAAAGTATAAGTCATAGTTGCAATACTAATTTTTATATTTGAAGATTGCAAAAGCTGTATACAACAAGCTTCAAGAGTGGCTCCTGTCGTGATAACATCATCAATTAAAAGTATGTGTTTATTTCTCAAAATTTCTTTATCAATTAAATCAAACTTTTCTTCCACATTTGTTGATCTTTCAAAGCGGCTTTTAAATGTTTGCGTATTGGATGTTGAAATACGAACAAGTACATTTTCAAGTAAAGGAATATTCATTATTTCAGACAAGCTTTTACCAAAAGTAATAACTTGATTATATCCTCTTTTTTTAAATTTTTTTGGATGTAAAGGAACGGGTATTATACAATCAATATTTTCAAATCTTTTACTCAAAAGTATTTCTTCTCCTAACCAATTTCCAAAAAAATTACCTATTTGTTGTTGGTGTTTGTATTTAAGCTGATGAATTAGTTTTTGTGTATTTCCTTTTTTATTAAAATACAATAATGAAGTAGCAGCATTAAGTGGTATTTTTCCATAAAAAGATATTTCAACTTTGTTTCCTTTTAATTTACTAAAATTAGTTAATGGTAAATCTGTTCTACAAGACACGCAAAGTATACTTTCTCCTTTATTCAATGATTTTTCACAAATCTGACATAATTCAGGGAAAAACAAATTAAAAATATTTTTTAAAGGTAAATACATAAAATTATTTCTATTATGTAAATTAATAGTCTCAAAATTATATTTTATTTTATACATTTGTTAAAAAATAATCAAAAACATACACAATTTTTTCATTTTTTTACGTTAAAATAGTTAAGATTAATTTAAAAATGTAAACTTTATTTTAAACATTATGGAAGAAAACAAAAAATCTTCGAACAACAAAATTTTAATAATTGCTTTAACAATATTATTATTTGCTCTTATCGGTTATACTTTTTATAACAACAATGACCATAAAGAAGCTCTTAAATTTTTACAAGATGAAAAAGAGCAAATTATTGGTAACTTAACAGCAATGGAAGAAAAATATGATATTGCCATTGCTCAAAACACCAGTTTATCTGACTCATTAACAATTGAAAAAGATAAAATTGTTGTTTTTAAAGATTCAGTAAAAAGCTTAAAGAAAATCAACTCTAACACTTTACGTCGTTACCGTAATCAATTAGCAAATCTAGAAGCTACAAATGAACGCTTATTGATTGAAGTTGATTCGTTAAGATTATTTAACAACTTATTAACTGAAGAAAAAGACAGTATCAATAGTCAATTAGAGATGCAAACCAATTTTAACGATACTTTAGTAGCCCAAAATATGGAATTAGCTAGAAAAGTAGAAATTGGTGGGGCTATTAATGTTGAAAACGTTAAGGTAACTGCAATGAAAATGCGTTCAAATGGTAAATACACAGAAACTAACAAAGCACAAAAAACAGACGCTATCAAAGTTAACTTTAGACTGTTGGAAAATGAAATTGCAACTCCTGGTGATAAAGAAGCATATATCGTGTTAAAAAATCCTAAAGGGCAAGTAATCAATGCTAAAGGAACTTTTATGCTAGAAGATGGTACTGAAGCCAAATATACCGATCAAACCATTGTAAACTACGAAAATGCAAATTTAGATGTTGTAATGTTAGTAGAAAGAAAAGGTGAAAAATATGAAAAAGGTACTTATCCAATTGAAGTTTATGTAGATGGAAAATTAGTAGGTGGAGCAAGATTAGAATTGAGTGACTCATTTTTAGGATTGTAAAACAAGATAGTTCTTTAATAACATATTAAAAAGGAAACACAAAATGTGTTTCCTTTTTTTATTGCCTGATGAATAAATTATATATTTTTGCCAAACTTAATGTACTTAATAAAAAATATTAAAACTATAACTTTTGAAAAATCGAGAAGATAAATTTAAAAAAGTAATTTCCCATGCAAAAGAGTATGGGTATATTTTTCAATCAAGTGAGATCTATGACGGTTTAAGCGCAGTTTATGATTATGCTCAAAATGGTGTTGAATTAAAAAACAATATTCGAAATTACTGGTGGAAAGCCATGGTACAAATGCATGAAAACATTGTTGGCTTAGATTCAGCAATATTTATGCATCCTACCACTTGGAAAGCTTCAGGGCATGTTGATGCTTTTAACGACCCTTTAATTGACAATAAAGATTCTAAAAAAAGGTATAGAGCTGATGTTTTAATTGAAGATTATGCAGAAAAATTAAATCTGAAAGCCAATAAAGAAATTGCAAAAGCCGCCAAACGATTTGGTGATGCCTTTAACAAAGAGGAGTTTATAACAACCAACCCTAGAGTCATAAAATATTTATCCAAACGTGATGAGGTTTTAAAACGTATGGCAAGATCATTAGAAAATGAAGATTTAGCGGATGTAAAAACTTTAATTGAAGAACTTGAAATTGCATGTCCGGTTTCAGGTTCCAGAAACTGGACAGATGTTAAACAATTCAATTTAATGTTTGGTACTAAATTGGGTGCATCAGTAGATTCTGCAATGGATTTATACTTACGTCCGGAAACGGCTCAAGGTATTTTTGTTAATTTCTCCAATGTACAAAAGACAGGTAGAATGAAAATTCCTTTTGGGATTGCTCAAACAGGAAAAGCTTTTAGAAATGAAATTGTTGCAAGACAATTTATTTTTAGAATGCGTGAATTTGAACAAATGGAAATGCAATTTTTTGTTCGTCCGGGAGAAGAATTAAAATGGTATGAATATTGGAAAGAAAAACGTTTAAACTGGCATTTGTCACTTGGTTTGGATAAAGAAAATTACCGCTTTCACGATCATGAAAAAATGGCGCATTATGCTAATGCTGCTACCGATATTGAATTTAATTTTCCTTTCGGATTTAAAGAATTGGAAGGCATACATTCAAGAACTGATTTTGATCTAAAAGCCCATGAAAAATTTTCAGGTAAAAAACTACGGTATTTTGACCACGAAGTAAATAAAAGTTATGTTCCGTATGTTATTGAAACTTCAATTGGTTTGGATAGAATGTTTTTAGCAATTTTTTCTACAGCTTTACAAAATGAAGTTTTAGAAGATGGATCTGAAAGAATTGTATTAAAACTTCCTGCTATATTGGCTCCAACCAAAGCAGCAATTTTACCTTTGGTAAAAAAAGATGGCTTACCTGAAATAGCAAAAAAAATAATTGAAGATTTAAAATTTGATTTTAATGTAAGCTATGATGAAAAAGACGCCATTGGTAGAAGATATAGACGTCAGGATGCAATTGGAACTCCTTTTTGTATTACGGTTGATCATGAAACTAAAAATGACAAAACTGTAACGATACGCTATAGAGATTCTATGGAACAAAAAAGAGTGAAAATTAGCGAATTAAAAGCTATGATCTCCAAAGAAGTCTCAATGGGTGATTGGTTGCATAAAATATAATACATCAGGGTTTTACTATTCTAAGAATATATTAGTAGAGCCCTGACAATTAGAGATTAAATGTAAATCCTGCTGAAAAAGCGAGATTAATTCTAGCTTAATTTTAAAAAAATCTAAAAATTGAGTCTTACTAAAAACTAGCTCTTAACTGAAGTGTACCAGTATGTATAGTTTTAGAGTTTTCTGATTTTCTTCCAAAATAATTCAAATTAATATCTAAATATGAGGTTAGCCTTTTTTGTAGGTTTAATAACCAAGTATAATTTGTTCCAGGTTGTAAACCTTCTAACATTTGAAATGCAACAGGTGAATTTGTATTCCCTTCAAATTCATTAAAATATAAATTTACATTGGCATTAATTGAGAAATTTTGTTTGTTAGCAAATTGAAAGTTTGCACCAAAAACATGCATCTTTAAAATTTCGTTACTAGTTATTTGATTCTCTTTATTTTTATATTCATAAAAAGCCTCTAATCGAGAATTT
>DAOVTC010000179.1 GCA_030633285.1 Flavobacteriaceae bacterium | reverse complement strand
TTTTCAAATAAATGCACAAGTTGATCCATTTAAAACAAAAGATAGCATTGCCCAAATGAAATGGGTAGATGGTATTATGAGTAAAATGAGCATTGATCAAAAAATCGGTCAGTTGTTTATGCTTCCTGCATATTCAAATAAAGATAAAAAACATACTGATTTTATTGAAAATACAATCAAAAAGTATGAAATTGGTGGTCTGATTTTTATGCAAGGTACAGCCCAAGGTCATGCTACGCTAATCAATAAATACCAAAGTATTTCAAAAATACCAATACTAATCTCTACTGATGCAGAGTGGGGTTTAGATATGCGATTGAAGAAGACTGTTGGTTTTCCTTACAATATGGCTCTAGGTGCAATAAGAGACGATAGGTTAATTGAACAATTTGGAGAACATTTGGGTAAACACTTGAAAAGAGTAGGAATTCATGTAAATTTTGCTCCTGTAGTTGATATAAATACCAACCCCAAAAATCCAATTATTGGAAATAGATCTTTTGGTGAAGATAAATATAACGTAACCAATAAATCCATTCAATTTGTTAAGGGAATACAAAGTCAAAATATTATTGCTTGTGCAAAACATTTTCCGGGACATGGAGATACTGCTCAAGATTCTCATAAAACTTTGCCTACTGTAGATTTTTCTGCTGAAAGAATTGATTCGGTTGAACTTTATCCTTATTACCAATTGTTTAAGGCCGGTTTAGGGAGCATGATGACTGCTCATTTAAGTATTCCAAGTTTGGAGTCTAATGTGCAATTACCAACTTCATTATCTTATGATGTTGTTACCAAAATTGCAAAAGAAAAGATGCAATTTAAAGGATTAATTTTTACAGATGCTTTAAACATGAAGGGTGCTTCAAATTTTGCAAAACCTGGCGAAATTGATTTGCAAGCATTTATGGCAGGTAATGATATTTTAGAATTTGTTGCTAATGTGCCAGAAGCCATAGCTAAAATTAAAAAGGCTATAAAAAAGAAAAAAATATCAATTGAACGATTAGATTATTCCGTTAGAAAAATTTTAAGAGCAAAATATTGGGTTGGGTTGAATAATTTTAAACCAATTGATTTGAATAATTTAAATGAAGATTTAAATACAATTCAAGATGAAATTTTAAATAGAAAATTAGTAGAAAACTCAATAACATTAATTCAAAATAATAATATATTACCTATTAAATATTTGGATAACAACAAAATAGCTTATGTAAAGTTGGGGTCAAAGGATAATAAAACTTTTGTAAAAAGATTAAATGATTATACTAAAGTTGATGTTATTTCAGGAAAAAATTTAGATGAGGTATTGCAAAAATTAAAAGGTTATAAAACTGTAATCGTAAGTTTTCATACTACTTTGGGTGCTTATGCGAATTATAAAATTACGGATAGTGATTTAGTAAAATTACAAGCAATTTCTCGCAAACATAAAGTTATTCTAGATGTATTTGCTAGTCCGTATAGTTTATTAAAAATAAAGTCTTTTACAAATATTGATGCAGTTTTAGTCTCTTATCAAAATTCAAATTTGGCGCAAGATATTTCAGCACAAATGATTTTTGGAGCACTAGATGTTAAAGGAAAATTACCGGTAAATATTAAGGAAGAATTTTTGATGGGTTATGGTTTACATCTTTCTAATATTAAAAGATTAGGATATTCAATTCCTGAAGATGTTGGTTTAGATAGTCAAAAATTAAATAGAATTGATTCTATTGCTCAAGTAGTTCTTGATTCGGCAATGGCGCCTGGATTACAAGTTTTAGTTGCTCGACATGGTAAAATAGTATATCGTAAAAACTTTGGCTATTATACTTATGATTCTTTAAAAAAAGTTAATGATCAAAGTATTTATGATTTGGCTTCGGTAACAAAAATTTTAGGAGGCTTACCAATGATTATGAAAGCTGAAGAAGAAGGTAAATTTACTTTGCAAACTACATTGGGTGATATGATGCCTGTATTAAAAAATAGCAATAAAGATACCTTAACCGTTCAAGAAACACTTTCACATTATGCCAAATTAAAGCCATATATTCCTTATTATAAAACTATGGTTGAAGGTGAAAATAATATGCCTATGGCTAAATATTTTCAGCATAAAAAAACTAATAAGTTCAGTGTACAAGTTGCTAAAGATTTGTATTTGCGGACAGATTATACAGATACGATTTATCAGTTGATTGCAGATGCTCCGCAAAGGGAAGAACTAAAATATAAATACAGCGGAATGCCTTTTTATTTATTTAAAGATTATCTCGAAAAACAATACAATCAACCGTTGGATATATTAGATAATAAATATTTTTATGCTCCTTTGGGCGCTACAACTCTAACATACAATCCTTTACAGAAATTCTCAAAAACACGAATTGTACCTACAGAAAAGGATGATTTTTTTCGTCATCAATTATTACATGGATTTGTACATGATGAAGGTGCTGCAATGTTAGGAGGAGTAAGTGGAAATGCTGGTTTATTTGGAAACTCAAATGATGTGGCAAAAATAATGCAGATGTATTTGCAAAATGGATATTATGGAGGAGAAAGTTTTTTAAAACCAGAAACAATTGATAAGTTTAACTTTAGATATTTTGAGGAAGACGGAATTAGAAGAGGCTTGGTATTTGATAAGCCTCAAATAGATCCAGAAGAGAAAGCAACTTGTGGTTGTACTTCATTTAAAAGTTTTGGTCATAGTGGTTATACAGGTACTTACACTTTCGTAGATCCAGAAACCGAAATAGTTTATGTGTTTTTATCAAATAGAGTTTATCCTACAAGAAAAAATAATAAACTGGGTGAGCAAGATATTCGTACCAAAGTACAAGGTTTGATACAAGATGCAATTGTGGAGTAATCAGTTTTTATTTAGTTTTCGTCAAAACATAAATAGACAAAAAACTAGATATCAAATAAATAACTCCAATTGAATTTCCAAAAAAGTAGGAGACTAACCATGCTTGTAA
>DAOVTC010000185.1 GCA_030633285.1 Flavobacteriaceae bacterium | reverse complement strand
TTTACAAATTGAAGGTAAATTATCTAAAAATGTTGGAATCAGGGCTTCAATAACTGACAATGAAATCTCTTTACAGAGTGGTGGTTACACACAAAGATTAGATGAGTTTGATAAAGTATATATTGAGTTGTTTAGTAAAAATTGGTCAATACGGGCAGGTGATATTGACTTAGCAAATACGAGTAGTTATTTTATGCAATTTCAGAAAAAGATTTCGGGTATTTCTGTTAATGCAAAGTTGGATCATGATAATGCCCAAACCAATATTTTTGCCTCAGGCGCTTTAGTTAAAGGTAGATATAGTAGTTACAATTTTAGTGGGTTAGAAGGGAATCAAGGTCCGTATAAAATTCTAGGCCCTGAAAATGAGCAATTTATTTTTATGGTTTCCGGAAGTGAAAGGGTTTATGCCAATGGAGTAATAATGAAAAAAGGAGAGGATTAAGATTATATGATTTATTATAATACAGGAGAAATAACTTTTACAACAATTTATATTGTAACATCTAATTTGCGGTTTACAGTTGAATATCAAATTGCTGATAGAAACTACACGCGTTTTTTAACTTATGATGGGGCAACATTTAATTCTGAAAAATTACAGATTGGTGTAAAATATTATAATGAAACAGATTCTAAAAATAAAACCGTCCAACAGGATTTAACGGATGAGCAAAAACAAATTTTGGCAGATGCAGGAGATGATAAATCTAAAATGGTAGCACCGTCAGAAATTCCTGCTACATATTCAGAAAATAAGATTCTATATAGAAAAGTTACAGAAAATAATCAAGAAAGGTTTGTGTATTCAACAGATCCGAATGATGATTTATACCAAGTCAGTTTCACTTATGTTGGTGAAAATAACGGTAATTATACCATACAAACAACGCTGGCAACGGGTAGAGTTTACGAATATGTTTCAGAAGTAAATGGTGTAAAACAAGGTAGTTATGAATCTGTAATACAACTAATTGCTCCAGAAAAATTACAAATATTTTCATTTGATGCGAAATATAATCCAAATGATAAAATGAATTTTAATTCTGAAATTACTATAAGTGATAAAGATCAAAATTTATATTCAAACATAGATAACGATAATAATAAAGGTTTTGCATCTAAAATAAACTGGCAACAAATTATAGTTGATAAAAAATGGCAGTTAAAAAGTACAATAGATTTTGAATTTATTGATAAAAATTTCCAAACTATTGAGAGGTATAGAAATATCGAATTTTCACGAGATTGGAATATAAATAATTTTTTGAATCAAAATAATCAAAAACAACAATATTTATTTGGTTCATTAAACTATGAAAATGATAGTATTGGACATGTTAATTATCAATATGAGAATTTGCAATTGGGTGATTTTTATAAAGGAAATAGGCATAGTTTTCAAGCTGATTTACTTTTTAATAATACTGATATTTATGTTAATGGAAGTATCTTGAATAATAAAGATATATTGGAAGAAAATATTTTTTATAGATGGTATTCGACTGTAATTCATAATTTTTCAAAAAGTTGGTTGGGCTTTAAATATAATTATGAAAACAATCAGCGCAAAGAGAATATAACACAAAACCTAACTAATTTAAGTCATAAATATTCAGAGATTGAAGGGTATTTTGGTGTAGGAGATTCAACCAGAATATTTACAGAATTTGGCTATAATTACCGTACTACAGATAGTTTGCAAGTAACACAAATACAAAATGTTAGTAAAGAAAATACTTATTTTTTAAGATCTAAATTAATCCAAAATAAGAATGCAGATCTGTCTTTATTTATAAATTATAGAACAGTCAAAAATGTGAATATTAATGATGAGAATTCTTTAAACTCCCGAATAACTTATCGACAAAAATTATTTGATAATTTTATTACTTTACAAACTCTTTACGAAACGCAAACAGGTAATTTACCACAACAAGAATTTACATATATTGAAGTAGAACCGGGAAAAGGTTTTTATACATGGATCGATTTTAATGAAAATGAAATACAAGAACTAGATGAATTTGTGATAGCTCAATTTCAGGATCAAGCAACTTATGTTAGAGTTTTACTTCCTAATATTAATTTTATTAAAACCAATCAAAATAAATTCAGTCAATCATTTAATTTGAATGCAACACAATGGAAAAATGAAAAAGGGTTTAAAAAAGCGTTATCTCATTTTAGTAACCAAGCTTATTTTTTAATTGATACTAAAACTAAAAAAGATAATTCTTCAATAAACCTAAATCCTTTTGACATTGACGAAGATAAATTATTGGGTTTAGATTTAAATTTTAAAAACAGTTTATTTTTTAATAGAGGATTACAAAAACATAGTTTAGTTTATACTTATATAAATTCTCGTAAAAAATCAGTTTTTGTTTTTGGAGATCAAGATGTTAAATTACTTATCCATCAATTTCAATTGTTGCATAAGTTTGGTGATTTTTGGTTGTTGGATTTTAAAGGAGGGTTTAATGAAAATATAAGTAAATCAAATAGCTATTCTAATAGGAATTATGAATTGAATAGTATTCATTTCCAACCCAAAATTTCGTATTTGTATAGCAAAAATTCTCGATTAGAAGCTTTTTATGAATATAAAAATAAAGAGAATCAAATAACTAG
>DAOVTC010000059.1 GCA_030633285.1 Flavobacteriaceae bacterium | reverse complement strand
GATGAAAACTTATAAAGGAGAAGATTCTAATAATTTGACTATTTTTTCAAGAAAATTTGATGATGATTCCAAGAAAAAAAATGATAAACCGTTTCAGTTAACTTCTTCTTCTGTGCATTTAAAAAATGTATATTTTAGTTTAATAGATGAAAACAAACAAGATGAACCGATAGTATATTATAAAAATATTGATGCATATTTTGATAATTTTGAAGTATATGATACAACTGTCACAGCGTTTATCCATGATTTAACAACTACGGAGAATCACAAAATTGACATTACAAATTTTAAAACTAATTTCAAATATTCTGAAACTAAAATGGAATTTTTAGATTCGGAGTTGAATACTGAAAATTCTAATATTTCAGCCGATATAGTTTTTAATTACAATGAAGGTGATCTTTCAAATTTTACAGACAAAGTACAAATAAACGCAGATATTAAAAATGCTGATGTTGCTTTATTGGATATAAAAAAGTTTTATAATGAATTTGGAAAAAATGATATTGTCCATTTTAAAACCAAACTTAATGGGACTATAAATGATTTTGTATTAAAAGATTTTGATTTGACATCTAATAGAAGTTCTATTTTAAAAGGATCGGTTCATTTGCAAAATATATTACAAAAAGAAAAATTTAAATTGGATGCCGATATAAAAAAAATCACTTCCAATTATGACCATTTAAAGAATTTATTACCTAATTTATTGGGTAAAAATATTCCATCTTCTTTTCAAAAAATTGGACGTTTTACAAGTTCAGGTAAGGTATTGATAACGAGTTCTACTTTGTATTCTAGATTAAAGACACAATCTCAGCTTGGCTCAATTAATACAGATATTAAACTTACAAATATTGATAATATTGATAATGCTTTTTATAAGGGAAAAATTGAATTGATTGATTTTAATTTAGGAAAATTTGTTAATGATAGTCTTATTGGAAAACTTTCAATGGTTGGTGAAGTTGATGGGAAAGGATTTAAGATTGATAATGTTAATACAAGAGTTAAAGGTGAAATTTCAAAACATCAATACAAAGGATATACTTACACTAATATTGAAATTAATGGCATTTTAAAAGACAAACATTTTAATGGAGAACTTTTAGTAAATGACCCGTTTATACAGTTAGTATTTAAAGGATTAGCAGATTTATCAAGCAAAGATTATATATTTGATTTTAATGCGGATATTAAACTTGCTGATTTTCATAAACTAAACCTGTTTACAAGAGATGAAATTTCAATTTTAAAAGGAAAAATTGATATCAATTTAAAAGGTAGAAATCTTGATAATATTGAAGGAGATATAAGTTTTAAAGAAGCCTCCTATATTAACCAAAATGATGATTATTATTTTAAGGATTTTATTATTTCTTCAAAAATAACGGATTCTATAAGAGAGGTTAAAATCAATTCAACTGATATTATTAATGGTTCAGTTAAAGGAAATTTTAAATTTAATGAATTAAAAAGAGTAGTAAAAAACTCAATTGGAAGTCTTTTTGTAAACTATAAGCCAGAAAAAGTTAGTAATGGACAATATTTAGATTTTAATTTTAATATTTATAATAAGATTATAGAAGTTTTTTTTCCAAAAGTAGTTTTAGGAGCTAATTCAATTATTCGTGGAGAAATTAATTCTGATGAAAATAAATTAAAACTGTTAATAAAATCACCTAAGGTTATTGCATTTGATAATACAGTTGAAAATATTCGTATGCAGGTTGATAATAAAAACCCAATTTATAATACACTTTTAAGTGTAGATAAAATTAACACAAAATATTATAATATAGCAGATGTCAATATGGTAAACATTACTTTAAATGACACCTTATTTATGCGTACTGATTTTATTGGAGGTAAAGAATTCAAAGAAAAATATAATTTAAGTTTTTATCATACTATTAATGAGAATAACCAATCTGTTTTTGGTATTAAAAAATCAGAAATAGTATTCAAAAATAATACTTGGAATTTAAATCCAACTAACAATAATCAAAATAAAATAGTTTTTGATAGATCATATGAAGCTTTTGCCATTGATAATATCAATATGGTTTCAGGGAGCCAACATGTTGATTTAGCGGGTTTATTTCAAGGTGTTGATAATAAAAATATTGATTTGAAATTTGAAAATGTTAATTTGCAGGATATAACGCCTGTTATTGATAGTGTTGCTCTTAATGGTAAAGTAAATGGAACGATTAATTTTAAAAGTATAAACAGTAAAACATTACCATTTGCTAATATTACCATTAACTATTTTAGTATTAATAATGAATACTATGGTGATTTAACTTTTCTTGCCTCTGCTGATGAAACGATTAAAACATATAATTTTGAGGCGGAACTTTTGAATAGTGATTTAAAAAGTTTTTTTACAAAAGGACAAGTTGACTTTAGCCTTAATGAGCCTACAATACTTGCTGAAGCTACTTTTGACAAATTTAGAATAAACGCATTTAGTCCTTTAGGGAAAGGTGTATTATCAAAAATTAGAGGATTTGCTTCAGGTACAGCATTAATTTCTGGTGTAATTAGCAATCCGAATATTGATGGTGAAATAATTTTAAATGAAGCAGGAATTGCATTGCCATATTTAAATGTAAATTATAATTTTTTAGGTGAATCTAAAGTAAAGTTGTATAATCAAACATTTGATTTTCTGTCAATTACATTAGAAGATGATGTAATGAAAACCACAGGAACACTAATGGGGTCAATTACACATAAAGAGTTTAAAAAGTGGGGTTTAGATTTAGAACTACTTACAGATAATTTATTGGTATTGAATACAAAAGAATCTGAAGATGCTTTTTATTATGGTACAGCATTAATCTCAGG
This sequence comes from Flavobacteriaceae bacterium, assembly GCA_030633285.1. The sequence continues at coordinate 3,826 of DAOVTC010000059.1, read as the reverse complement.
AAAAACAACATTAAGAGGCTTTACAGATGATTTAGTTATTGATGTTGAGGGTAAAACCAATCCAGGAACTGAGTTTATTATTCCATTAAGTGATGTTAGTACTGTTGGGCAATCAAAATTAATTCATTTTGAAAACGATAAAATAGAAAGTGATGAAATAAAAAATAATAATGAAATTGTTTTTGAACAATTAAAGGGATTGACAATTAATTTTAAATTAAATGTCACCAAAGATGCTGTAGCACAGATAGTAATTGATAAAATTTCTGGAAGCTTATTAAGAGGAAGCGGGGATGGTGATTTGACTTTAAACATTGATACCAATGGGCGTTTTGAAATGTATGGTACCTTAGTAATTGATAATGGGGAGTATCAATTTAAAAACATAGTAAATAAAAATTTTATAGTGAAAAGAGGAGGAACTATTAATTGGAATGGAAACCCTTTTGATGCTGAAATCAATATTGAAGCAGTAAATCATACAAAAGCAAACCCTTCAGTTTTATTAGATGAAATAGCCAGTTCAAGAAAAATTGATGTTGATTTAATAACAACAATTACAGGTACTTTATCAAATTCAAATTTGAATTTTGATATATTTATACCTAATGCTAGCTCTTTGGTTTCATCGGAATTAGAATTTAAAATAAGAAATGAAGATGATAAATTAACACAATTTATTTCTCTTTTAGCAACAGGATCCTTTATTAAGACAAATCAAGATAAATCGAATTTTAACAGTAATGCTGCTATTACAGGAACTATTGCTCAAAAAGCATCACAATTATTGACCAATATGTTGGTAAGTGAAAATGATAATTTACAAGTTGGAGTAACTTATGATATAGGGGCAAAAGAAGATGTTACAAATGTTATTACAGATGATCAGTTAGGTTTAGAAGTGTCAGGTAGGATTGCAGATAGAGTTATTGTAAATGGAAAAGTCGGAGTTCCTGTTGGGTCAAATACACATTCTAATGTAATTGGTGAAGTTGAAATTATTGTTCCGTTGAATGCAGCAGAAACTTTTCAAGCAAAAGTGTATAATAGGCAAAATGAAATCCAATACGATGTTTTAGAAGGAGAGGGTTATACGCAAGGTGTTGGAATCTCTTATCGTTTTGATTTTGATAATGCAAATGAATTTTTTAATAAAATTGGCTTAAAAAAAACAGAGGAAGAAAAAAAGGCTGTAAAAAAGAAAAAAGACAGTTTGAAAAGTGCAAAAAAAGATAGAAATAAAAAATAAATTATTCTTCCATATTTAATCAGACTAGATTTTGTCATTTATAGCTTATAATAAGTTATTTATAGATAAAGTATAATATAATTGTTGTTTTTTTATACATTTAAAAAAAACCGCATATTTGAATATTAATTTTTAAAAACCTAAAATGAAAAAAACATCTACACTTATACCACTCCTGATAATTGGAGCTTTATTTTTTATTTTTGGATTTGTTACCTGGATCAATGGGGCACTAATTCCTTTTATGAGAACTATCAATGAATTAACATCGGCACAATCCTATTTGGTTGCATCTGCATCCTACATATCTTTTGTGGTAATGGCTATTCCTGCATCTCTGGTTTTAAATAAAATTGGGTATAGAAAAGGTATGTCATTAGGTCTGGTTATTATGGCAATTGGTGCATTGATTTTTATTCCGGCTGCAAGTGCCAGAACATACTGGTTGTTTTTAGTAGCTATTTTTATTCAGGGTACAGGAATGACCTTATTGCAAACTGCTGCTAATCCATATGTTACTATTTTAGGGCCAATGGAAAGTGGTGCTAAACGAATCGCAATGATGGGAATTGCCAATAAAGTTGCGGGAATGTTAGGTTCTATCATTTTTGGAGCATTATTATTGACAGGTATTGACGAAGTCAATGAAAAGTTGAAAACAGTTACAGTTGTTGAAAAAAATCAATTATTGGATACGATGGCTGATAGTGTTTATATGCCGTATTTAGTAATGGCAATAGTCTTATTTTTATTGGGTATAATGATAAATAAAGCACCTTTACCTCATGTAGAAGCCGAAACAGAAGATAAAAGTGAGGAGAGTGATGTTACTACCAAAACAAGCATATTTCAGTTTCCACATCTAATATTAGGTGTAGTAGCCTTATTCTTTTATGTTGGTGTTGAAGTAATTGCAGGAGATTCAATTATAGCCTATGGTTTATCATTAGGAATGCCAGCAGAACAAGCAAAAATGTTTACATCATATACATTATTCGCAATGGTTGGAACTTATGGTTTGGGAGTATTTTTAATTCCGAAATACATAAGTCAAACAACAGCATTGAAATTAAGTGCAGTATTTGGAATAATAATTAGTTTATTAATTGTTACAACTGCTGATTCCACTTCAGGTTTCACTTCGGTATTATTAATAGCATCATTAGGAATTGCAAATGCTTTGGTTTGGCCAGCTATTTGGCCATTGGCTTTAGATGGTTTGGGTACGTTTACAAAAACTGCGTCTGCATTGTTAATAATGGCAATTTCAGGAGGTGCTGTAATGGTATACTTATATGGTGCTTTAGTTGATAAATTACATGAAGGATATTTAGCAGAAGGCATGGAAGATGTAGTTGCCGTATCAACTTCACACAATCAGGGTTATTGGATTTTAATTCCGTGTTATATAATAATTTTCTTTTACGCCTTTAAAGGTCATAAAATTAAATCTTGGAAATAAGATACATCTAATATAATTTGCAAGTTTTTGCAGGTTTTTTTATATTTGATTAAAATTCACCAGCATGCTAAAAGAAGAACGCCAAAACTATATTTTAGATAAAATTAGAGAAAAAAATAAAGTTAAATCAAATGAATTAGCTGTTGAATTAAACGTATCTGAAGATACAATACGTAGAGATTTAAATCAGCTTTCACATAATGGATTAATTTTAAAAGTACATGGTGGTGCATTATCTACACATCAAAAATTATATCAATATAATGAAAGCACAATTTTTAATAGAGAAAATAAAATTAAATTGGCAAAAAAGGCAATTTCTTTATTAAAAGACGGGCAAGTAATTATTATGAGTGGAGGAACTACTAATTTGGAGTTATCTCGCCTTATTCCACAAAGTTTAAAACTAACTGTTTATACATATAGTTTACCTATAGCAATGCAATTAACTGAGCATCCAGGTATTGAAGTATTTATTATTGGAGGAAAGATACATAAAAAGGCCTTAGTTACTGTAGGAGTTAATGTTATTAAAATACTTTCTAAAATAAAAGCTGATATCTGTTTTTTAGGTACAAGTGGAATAGATTTTAACGAAGGAATCACTGAAGTTGGTTATGAAATTTCTTTTGTAAAAAGAGTCATGATTGCTTCTGCTGATAATGTAGTTTCATTAGTAACTTCTGATAAATTAAATACAACCCAACGCTACCCGGTTTGCGATTTAAATGAAATTCATAAAATTATTACAAACTTAGATCCGGATGACCCAAAACTTAATCCATATATAAAAAGAGGAGTTGAAGTTTTATAGTTAGTTTTTATTGCTATAAATCTTAATTAAATAAGTGAAATTGCAATTTTTTGCATATTTTGAATTAAACATAATAACTTCTGTTTTAAAATTATAGAGTAGAGGTGCTTTAATGTAGGTATTTGATTTTTCTTTATTATGCATGTTTTTGTATTAATAAATGCAGTATTATGCATTTATATAAAATTTAATTTTTATATTAGCATACAGAAAAACAAAAGGATAAAAATGAATTTGATGGGGTAGTAATATTTCAATATCTTAAAATCTAGGTTTCTAATATAGAACTTGATAATAATAT
>DAOVTC010000155.1 GCA_030633285.1 Flavobacteriaceae bacterium | reverse complement strand
ATTCAACAAGGGCATATGAAAATGCATTTGATGAATATTTTAAACCAATTAGAAGCCAATTTGCACGAAAAAGAAATTTTAGTAAAAGAGTTTGAAGGAAAAACGGTAACTCATAATGCTGTAGCAGAAGCTTTACATAAATTGAGAACACATAAATAATTATAAGATAAAAATATGGTAGTATAAAAAGATTCTATTTGATAAGATTAAAAAATACTAGCGATTATGTGTATATTTGATAAAATTATTTTTAACTACTAAAACTATTAAATTATGTCATTCCAATTACCAAAATTACCATATGCGTACGACGCTCTAGAACCACATATTGATGCACGAACTATGGAAATACACCATACAAAACATCATAACGGATATACTACAAATTTAAATAATGCTATTGTAAATACTGATTTAGATGGAAAATCTATCAATGATATTTTAGAAAATCTAGATATGAGTAATGCTGCTGTTAGAAATAATGGTGGAGGTTATTACAATCATGATCTTTTTTGGAAAGTAATGTCTCCAAATGGAGGAGGAGAACCAAAAGGAGCACTTGCTGAAGCAATTAATGAAGCTTTTGGCTCATATGAAAATTTTAAAGATATTTTTTCAAAAGCTGCAGCTACTAGATTTGGTTCAGGTTGGGCTTGGTTATGTGTTCATAAAGGTGGTAAAGTTGAGGTTTGTTCAACTCCAAATCAAGATAACCCTTTAATGCCTGATACAGGCTGCACAGGAATTCCTGTTTTAGGTTTAGATGTATGGGAACATGCATATTATTTAAACTACCAAAATCGTCGTCCTGATTATATTAATGCATTTTTTAATGTGATCAACTGGGATTATGTTTCTGAAAGATTTGAAGACAATAAATAACAAAAACATTTATTTTTAAAAATACTTAACCACGGATATTTTCCGTGGTTAGTTTTTTACAAGAAATTATAAACTATATTCCATTAATAACTTAACTATATAGTGAATTCTAGAAATTTCGCTTTTTTATTAGCTTTTTTGGCAGCAATTATTTACGGTATAAGTTTTACTGTTGCAAAAGAAGTAATGCCTCAGTATGTAAAACCTTACGGGTTTATTTTATTGAGAGTTTCAGGTGCTACTTTGGTTTTTTGGATACTTAGTTTATTTCTTAAAAAGGAAAAAATTTCACTACATGATTATTTACGAATATTTATAGCTTCTATATTTGGAATAACATTAAATATGCTTGCTTTTTTTAAAGGATTAAGCATGACAACTCCCATAAATGCATCAGTAATAATGGTTACATCACCTATTATAGTTTTGACTTTTGCTACAATTTTTTTAAAAGAAAAAGCTACTAAAAGGAAGTTGATAGGTATTTTTATTGGTATGTTTGGTGCGATACTTTTAATTATGTATGGGAGAAGTGTTAATACAGCAACCAATGCAACTCTTGGTAACTTATTAGTTTTTGTAAATGCATCATCGTATGCTTTATATTTAATTTTAATTAAAAACCTTACCAAAAAATACCATCCATTAACTTTAGCAAAATGGCTTTATTTATTTGGTTTAATTTTGGTTATTCCGTTTGGTTATCATGAATTTAATGAAATTAACTGGATGTCTTTACCCAAAACAGCTTTATATAGAATTGGATTTATTGTGCTATTTACTACGGTTCTAACCTATATGTTTAACTTGATTGCCATTAAAAAATTAAAGCCAACTACACTAAGTATTTTTATTTATTTACAACCTGTATTGGCTTCAACGTATGCATTATTCGTTGGGAGTGATTCTTTAAATGAAATAAAAATAGTGGCTACAATTCTAATTTTTATTGGAGTTTATTTGGTAACACGAAAACCAAAAGACGAAGATAATTAATAATTATAATGAAGAATTTACACATAAAATAATCATTTTAAAATTGTGTAAATTTGCTTAATTTTAAAATCATAAAATGATACAATCCATGACTGGTTATGGTAAGTCTATAATAAACTTACCAACAAAAAAAATAACTATTGAAATAAAATCACTTAACAGTAAAAATTTAGATTTAAATACTCGTATTCCTGCAATATATCGTGAAAAAGAAATTGAAATTAGACGAAAATTAGCAAAAGAATTAGCTAGAGGAAAAGTTGATTTATCATTCTTTTTTGAAACTACTGCAGAAGAATCAAAAACAATTATTAACAAAAGTATTGTTTCTCATTATGTTCAACAATTAAAAGAAATTAGTGAAGAATCTGATGCGCTTTCTATTGCGATGCGTTTGCCGGATGTTTTAAAAATTGAGCGCGAGGAGTTAAATGAAGATGAATGGATCTTAATAGAGGAAACATTAAATGAAGCAATTAATCAATTACAAAAGTTTCGAAAAGATGAGGGAGATGTTTTAAAAACAGATTTTATTTTACGAATTGAAACTATAAGAACTAACTTAAATAATGTAATCGATCTAGATGATGATAGGTTAATGGCTATAAGAGAAAGATTACTAAAAGCTATTTCTGACTTAAAGCTTACTGCTGATGAAAATCGATTTGAACAAGAAATGATTTATTATTTAGAGAAATTAGATATTACTGAAGAAAAAGTTAGGTTGGATAACCATTTAAATTACTTTTTAGAAGAGTTAAACGGTGAAGTATCTAATGGTAAAAAACTTGGTTTTATTTCACAAGAAATAGGAAGAGAAATCAACACAATTGGTTCGAAAGCTAATTTTGCACCCATGCAAAAAATGGTAGTACAAATGAAAGATGAATTAGAAAAGATTAAAGAACAATTGTTAAATGTTTTGTAATAATGAATCAAAGTAAAGGTAAATTAATTGTTTTTTCAGCGCCCTCAGGATCAGGGAAAACAACTATTGTACATTATTTATTATCTCAAAATAAATTGAATTTAGATTTTTCTATTTCGGCTACTTCCAGAAAAAGAAGAGGAGATGAGATTGATGGTAAAGATTATCATTTTATTTCCAAAGAAAAATTTATGAGACATAAAGAAAATGATGAATTTGTGGAATGGGAAGAAGTCTATGACAATAATTTTTATGGTACTTTAAAATCGGAAATAGAAAGAATTTGGAATGAAGGGAAACATGTGATTTTTGATATTGACGTTAAGGGAGGATTGCGAATTAAAAAAAAATATCCAAAAGAAACTTTAGCCATTTTTGTCCAACCACCATCTATTAAGGAAATGGAAAATAGGTTACGGAATAGAAAAACCGATAGTGAAGAAAAAATCATAGAGCGTGTAAATAAAGCAGAAAGAGAAATGAGATATGCAAAAGATTTTGATATTATTTTAGTGAATGATGATTTAAATGTAGCAAAGAAAGAGGCTTTTAAAATTGTAGATAATTTTATTAATGAAAACTAAATAATAATTTACTCTTAAAAACTTTATTGATGAAAATCGGACTTTATTTTGGCACTTTTAACCCAATACATATTGGGCATATGATAATTGCCAATCATATGGTTGAATATACAGATTTAGATGAAGTTTGGTTTGTAGTAACACCACACAATCCATTTAAGAAAAAAAGCAGTTTATTAAATGATCACCATCGTTATCAAATGGT
>DAOVTC010000177.1 GCA_030633285.1 Flavobacteriaceae bacterium | reverse complement strand
CAGTTGATTTGTGGCATGATAGGGCAGTTTTACATTTTTTTAATGAAAAAGTAGAACAAGATGCTTATTTTAAGCTGTTAAATAAATTGGTTAAGCAAGGCGGATTTGTAATAATTGCAGCTTTTAATTTAAATGGAGCAACAAAATGTAGTGGATTACCTGTTTTTAGATATGATGAAAAAATGCTGGTTGAAAAAATTGGGTATAATTTTGAATTGATTGAAAGTTTTGATTTTTCTTATCAAATGCCTTCAGGAGATTTAAGAGAATATATCTATACTTTATTTAAAAGGAATATTTAGATTTTAAATGATAGAAAAAGCTGATATTAATTTTTTTATTAAATTAGTAATCGCTTAAATATCAATTTAATTAAAATTTTAAAAAATGAAAAAATTAGTAGCAGAATTTATTGGTACACTTTGGTTAGTACTCGGAGGTTGCGGAAGTGCAGTTTTAGCAGCCGCTTTTCCTGAATTAGGTATTGGCTTTGCAGGAGTTGCTTTAGCATTTGGTTTAACCGTTTTAACTATGGTTTATGCTTTAGGCCATATTTCAGGAGCTCATTTTAATCCTGCAGTTTCTTTTGGCTTATGGGTTGGTGGTCGTTTTGATAAAAAAGATCTTCTTCCTTATATTGGCGCCCAAGTCTTAGGAGGAATTGCCGGTGCTGGAATTTTATATGTTATTGCAAGTGGTAAACCTGGATTTGAATTAGGTGGTTTCGCTGCTAATGGTTTTGGTGAGCATTCTCCTGGCGGATATAGTATGACTGCAGCATTGGTTACTGAAGTTGTGATGACTTTCATGTTTTTAATAGTAATTTTAGGTGCAACGCATTCAAAAGCTCCTAAAGGATTTGCAGGTTTAGCTATCGGATTAAGTTTGACACTTATTCATTTGATTAGTATTCCTGTTACCAATACTTCAGTTAATCCTGCAAGAAGCACAAGTCAAGCCTTTTATGTTGGAGGTTGGGCTATGGATCAATTATGGTTATTTTGGGTCGCTCCAATAGTTGGTGCTATATTGGCAGGTTTGGTTTATAAATTTATGTCGCCAGAGACAGAGAATTAATATTATTTCAAAAGATATTAATTGATATAACATTTTCAAAAGTCTGCTTAAAGAGAATTTTTAAGCAGGCTTTTTTTTGCATAGTTTTTTAAATAATTTTAAGAGTTTTTTACTTTGATGATTTGTGCTGCAATACTTACTGCAATTTCATCTGGAGTTTTGCTGTTTATAGGTAATCCAATAGGTGAATGTACTTTGTTGAGTTCTTTTTTAGTAAACCCTTCTTTTAACATTACTTCATACATAGTTTGTAATTTGGTTTTACTACCCAAAACGCCAATATATTTATAATTATTTTTGATGATTCTGCTCAATACTAATTTATCGTCGGAATATTTATTAGTCATAATAACAACATAGCTTTCATCCCCTAGTTTGATGTGTTTTTCAATTTCTTGGTAATTGATAATATGTTTTTCATGAGCATAGTCATTCAAATCGAATGTATTTAAATGTTGCCTGTCATCAAAAACTACAATATGGAATCCTAATAATTTAAATATTTTTGATGTTGAAAATCCAACATGTCCACCACCAACTATATATAAAGTGTCTTTAAAACCAATTTGTTCTTTAAAATACCAATTCTCAGAATCATTTATTTTATAATTATATTGAGTTACAATTTTTTCAAGATTAAATTCAAATACCGTAGGAGTTAAGTGTAACACTCCTATTTGATTATTTTCTAAACAATCAATAATATTTTTGACTATTTGTAAATGGTTTTTGTTTAAGGGATGAAATATTATGGTCTGTTCTCCTGAGCAGATCAATCCTGACTTATCTTTTGTTTTTCCTTTATGGATTTGTTTTTTTAAGAATATAGTTTGGATGTCTTTTTTTAGTAATTCTTTTATTTCTTCAACCAAATTAAATTCCATTACACCACCACCAATAGATCCAAAAATGGAACCATCTTCTGCAACTAACATTTTAAAGCCTTGTCGTCCGGGTGAACTACCAATATTTTCGATAACAGTAAGAAAATAAACTTTTTGGTTTTCTTGTAATTTTATTAAAAGTGTATTCCAGAAATTCATAAAAATTAATTAAATATATTTTCACTATATGCATAATAAATTGCCATTAATCCAGAGAAAATAGCGCTAGCCATAAAACGCCATTTAAAATGAAATTTATTTTGAATGATGTAATTTGCCACAAACGAAATAGGAATATTAACTAAAAATGACCAAAAGGCTATGATAAATAAATTGGTGCTAATTTCTTGTAAATGACCAGAAAACAATTTGATAAAAAATAAATGTCTGGCAATCCAAATTGGATTAAAATACAATATTGCCAAGGCAGCTTTGCTCAAAGTTTTTGAAATACCTGATTGATTTGTTGTTTTTTTATCAATCCAATTAAAATAATTGGGTATTTCAAAAGCATAAACAGTTGCACCAATAAATATCATTCCGAGTAAACGACTCCATACAAATTCATCAAGTAACAAAGATGCAATTGTATCTCCAACACTATAAATAATAGCACCACGTATTATATTTGATTTTGTATAGCTAATTTTCATAAAGTCCCATCAATACTTTTTCCGGTGTAAAAGGTGAATGAAATTTCGGTTTATAATTCGGATTAAACTCTGCAACAGCATTTTGAATAGCAAAATAAGTTCCAATTCCGTACATTAGCGGAGGCTCTCCAACAGCTTTTGATTTTAATATTGCCATATCATTTCCTTGCGTTTCTAACGGAATAACATCTACTTTTTTAGGTACTGAAAATACATCAGGAACTTTATAGGATGATAAAGCATTTGATAATAGTTGTCCGTTTTCATTATAAGCAATTTCTTCAATTGTCATCCAACCAATTCCTTGTATCAAAGCACCTTCAACTTGCCCAATATCAATACCCAAATTCATACTTTTACCAAAGTCATGAACAATTTGTACGGAATCAATTT
>DAOVTC010000181.1 GCA_030633285.1 Flavobacteriaceae bacterium | reverse complement strand
TTGTTTCACGGGTTTCTCCTTTATGCTTTGATTTTAAATCTGGATCTAAATAATGTGGATTTATATTAAAAGGAATTAATCCTAATGTTTTAAAACTTGATGGATAAACAATTGGCATATCATTGGAAGTTTTCATATCAACACCTGTAATATTACTTCCTGCACTAGTACCAAAATATAAAGTACCGTTTTGAACTACTTTTTTAATTACCGGAAATATATTTTTGTTTTGTAAAGCATCTACCAAAACAAAAGTATTTCCTCCTCCTGTAAAAATTGCTTTGGCACTTTGCACTGCTTCTATTGGATTATTAAACTTATGAATTCCATTTATTTTAATATCAATTTTTGAAAAAGCATTACTTGCAATTTGAGTATATTCATCATGTGAAATTCCGCTTGGTCTTGCATAAGGAATAAATAATATTTCGCTAATACCTTCAAAAAACTGTTTTAAGGTTGGTAAAATATATTCTAAGTAATCACTTCCATAAACTACGGAAGTACTTGCAATAATCATTTTTTTCATATGCTTGTATTTATTGTTTTTCAATGTCAGCTTACCTAATCAGACAGTTTATGAAAATCAAAGTTAACAAAACAAAAATTTTAGAACTAACCTTTAACAAAAGTTTATCTTTTTGTTAGTAATTATTAAGATTTCAGAATTGTTTCTTTGAATAATGAACCGACTTTACCTTATTCTTACTCTCTTGTTTGTTGTAAAAATACAAGCACAAGATAATCGATATCAAATTAAAGGTATTATCACAAGTGATTCAGTTTCTGTTGAAAATATACATATTATAAATAAAACTTCTAAAAAAGGTACCGTAAGTAATCAATTTGGTGAATTTAAAATTCTTGCAAAAGTAAATGATACTTTAGTTTTTTCAGGAATTCAATTTTATACCAAAGTACTTCAAATTACCAAAAAGCAAATAGAAAGTAAACTCATTACAATTGATTTATTTCAAAAAATAAATACATTAGATGAAGTTGAAATAAAAGCTCATGATTTAACAGGTAATTTATTTGCTGACAGTAAAAATGCAAAAGACAGTATTAAAGAATTAAATCCAGAAATATCAAAACCAGATGCTTGGGCAGTAGATTTTAGTGTGGTTGATGATAATGATGAAACGGATAGAAAAAGACCTCCAGATGCATCACAATTAACTAATCCAAATATACCAATTGGCGGAAATATTTTAGGTCTAGCATCTTTCATACTTAAACCAATAACCAAAGAAATAAGTAAAATCGGAAAAACCAAAAGAGAATTAAAAATAAAGGATGTAAATTATCAAATTAAATCAAAAGAAGCTCCTGAAAAAATAAGAGCAGAATTTGGTGATGATTTTTTTATTCATCAATTAAATATCTCTATTGATAAAGTTGATGCTTTTATTAAGCATTGTATATCAAAAGGAATTATTGATTTATACACAAAAGATAAGAAATTAGAAATAATGGATTTACTTATAAAAGAAAGTAAAAATTTTAATTAGTAAAATATGAAGCAATTTTACATTTTCATATTTTTTATACTTTCATTTCAATTATACGCACAAAAAGAGTTGCAAATTATTAATGGAATTGTTTCAAGTGATTCGATAAATATTGAAAATGTTCACATCATCAATATATCCTCAAAAAGAGGAACCATAAGTAATAAATTTGGTGAATTTAAAATATCTGTTAAAATAAATGATACAATAAATTTTTCAAGCATCCAATTTGAAAATAAAACCATAATCATCAATAAAAATATCTTGAAAGATGGTTTTATAGGCGTTCAATTATTCCAAAAAACCAATAAATTAAAAGAAGTATTGGTAATGCAATCCAACAATATGGCAAAATCTCTAGGTTTACCAAACGCTAATAAAATACCCTTAAATAAGTTAGAAAGAAATTTAAATTACTATAGCCAAGAAAGTGTAGCAGTAGTAATTTTAGCAACCCTTTTAGGACAACAAGGCGGTATTGATGATCTTTACAATATTATTTCAGGAAATAGAAAAAGAGATAGAAAATTAAAAAAATTAATTGATGAAGACAAAAAATTAGAATTTAATCAAGAATATATTCAAATAATCAGAGACTATTTCAAAGATGAATTTTTCTTAAATACACTTAAAATTCCTAAAGAAAATATTGATGGTTTTGTAGAATTTTGTTTGCCAAAAGATATTGTAAATTTATTTGAAAAACAGCGCCATTTAGAAGTAGTAGATATTTTTATTCAAAACAAAGAGGAGTTTATAAAACATATAAAAAATTGAATATATTAATAACAATTTTATTGATTTAATTATAATTGATACATAAATCCAATTTCTACATTGGTACTATTATGACCATTATTTGGAGAATTCAAATTAGCATTTGAAACATGTCTTAAGCTAAATCTAAAATCAAGAAAAATTGAATTAATATTATATGTTAACCCTAAAGCAATAATATCAGAAAAAGCAAACCCACTTGGCATTCTTTCCGTTTCTGTATCAGCAATCATTGGTCCGATACTACCCAAAGCATATGTACTTAATTTTTTAAATGTTTTATGTCTAATCAAAAAACCAAAGTTTAATACATACTCTTTTATTTGTTTCTTTTTAGTAAATTCTTCTCTTTTTTCTATATAATCATCTCTATCTGTTGGCTTTAAATAATATTTATTTAATAATTGATGTTCTGCATTATAAAAACTTGGTTCGATATTTAATTCATAAATCCATTTTCTTTTATCAACTAATTGATAGTTAATTTGAATTTTATAAAACTGTACTGTATAATCGTAATCTTTTGAATTAAAAGGGTAGCTTTTTTGCGTTCCAAAACCATAATTAAATCCTAGTTTTAATAAATCATTCTTTACATCATTATCCTGTGCATTTAAATATCCAAAC
>DAOVTC010000142.1 GCA_030633285.1 Flavobacteriaceae bacterium | reverse complement strand
AGACAAACCAATTTATACAATAGAAATACATAGCGATGTTAATGTTGAAGTTGTTTTAAACAATTATATAAAAGCTATTGGAGGAAGGGAAAAATTGGATAAGGTTAATTCTGTGTTGATAAAAGCAGAAGCTGAATTACAACCGGGTATGATGTTAAATATGGAGATGAAAAAAACTGTAAAAAATCAATTTATGCAAGATCTTAGTACTATGGGTAATTCCATGAGTAAGCAGGTTCTTGATGGTAATTCTGGTTATGTTGTTGCGCAAGGTCAAAAGAAAGATATGACTTCAGAAGAAGTTAAAAAGGTCCAGGCTGAATCTTCACCTTTTCCGGAAGTTAATTATTTAAATCAGGATGTCAAGCTTGAAAAAATTGAAAAAGTAGAAGGTGAAAACGCTTATAAAATAAAAGTATCTGATGAGTTATCTGTTTTTTATAGTGTTGCAACTGGTTTGAAACTCAAAGAAACAAGAAGTATGGGAGTTGCATCTTCCTCTATTTTTTATACCGAATATAAAGAAGTTGCTGGAATTAAGTTTCCGTTTAAAATGGCTCAAACCATGGGACCACGTAAATTTGATTTTATTATAAAAGAAATTAAAGTGAATGAAGGCGTTTCTGATGCGGATTTTAAATAAACAGATCATAAAATAAAACTAAAAAAACCGAAGTGTTTCTTCGGTTTTTTTAGTTTTAAGATTTTTCTTAACTGAATTGTAAAAGTTAGATTTGATTAATAATTTAAAATAGATCAATCTCTACTTTTACAAGCCAAAAGAGTATTCTTTAAGAGCATAGCAATTGTCATAGGTCCAACACCTCCTGGAACCGGAGTAATATATGCAGCCTTTTTGCTTACACTTTCAAAATCAACATCACCAGCCAAGCGGTAACCACGTTTTTTAGAATCATCTTTTACTCTGGTTATACCAACATCAATAATAGTAACTCCTTCTTTTACCATATCCCCAGTTAAAAATTCTGCTTTTCCTAAAGCAGCAACTATTATATCAGCTTCTTTTGTAATTTTTTCTAAGTTTTTAGTTCTACTATGTGTAATAGTTACTGTAGCATTTCCAACACTTCTTTTTTGACTTAGTAATATACTCATCGGGCGACCAACGATATGACTTCTACCAATTACAACAACATTTTTACCTGAAGTTTCTACTTTGTATCTTTCTAGTAATTCCATAATGCCATAAGGTGTTGCAGGTAAAAATGTAGGAAGATCTAATGTCATTTTACCAACATTTACCGGATGAAAACCATCAACATCTTTATTTGGATCTACAGCCATTAGTACTTTTTGTTCGTCAATTTGTTTAGGTAATGGTAATTGAACAATAAATCCATCAATATCTTTATCATTATTTAAATCTTCAATTTCATTTAGTAATTGTTCTTCAGTAGTATCTTCAGGAAGGTCAATTAAAGTAGAGTTAAAACCAACTTTTTCACATGATTTTACTTTACTATTTACATAAGTCATACTAGCACCATCTGTACCAACCAATATAGCTGCTAGATGCGGTGTTTTTTTTCCTTCGGATTTTCTTTTTGTTACTTCAATTGCAATTTCATCCTTTATGTCATTGGATGTTTTTTTACCATCTAATATTGTCATGTCAATAATATTTTATTTTTGCTTATTGCTTATTGCTTATTGCTTATTGCCCCATTCCTTTCATCATCTGCATCATTTTTTTTCCACCGCCACCTTGCATCATTTTCATCATTTTACTCATTTGATTGAACTGTTTCATCAATTGATTCACTTCTTGAACAGTTGTACCTGATCCTTTAGCAATTCTCTTTTTTCTACTCGCATTTATTGTTGCTGGTTTACTTCTTTCTTCAGGTGTCATTGAATAAATAATAGATTCAATTCCTTTGAAAGCATCATCATCAATATCAATATCTTTCATCATTTTACCTGCACCGGGAATCATTCCAACCAAATCTTTCATGTTACCCATTTTTTTAATTTGTTGGATCTGTTTTAAAAAATCGTCAAAACCAAATTGATTTTTAGCAATTTTCTTTTGAATTTTTCGAGCCTCTTCTTCATCATATTGCTCTTGAGCTCTTTCCACTAAGGAAATAACATCACCCATGCCCAAAATTCTTTCAGCCATACGATCAGGATGGAAAATATCAATGGCTTCCATCTTTTCACCCGTACCAATAAATTTTATGGGTTTATCAACAACTGATTTTATTGATAGTGCTGCTCCACCACGGGTATCACCATCTAACTTGGTAAGAACTACTCCATCAAAATTTAAGATGTCATTAAAAGCTTTAGCAGTATTAACTGCATCTTGCCCTGTCATAGAATCAACAACAAATAATGTCTCTTCGGGTTGAACAGCTTTATGAATATTTGAAATTTCAGTCATCATTTGCTCATCAACAGCTAAACGACCAGCAGTATCAATAATAACAGCATTTTTACCGTTTGCTTTTGCGTATTTTACGGCATTTTTAGCAATTTCAACGGGATTTTTATTATCTTCTTCTGCATAAACTTCAACTCCAATTTGTTCACCAACAACTTTTAATTGATTTATCGCAGCTGGTCGATAAACATCACCTCCAACCAATAAAACTTGTTTGTTTTTTTTATTTTTAAGAAAATTTGCAAGTTTTCCCGCAAATGTAGTTTTACCAGATCCTTGTAGACCTGACATTAAAATGACAGTAGGTGAACCTTTAAGATTAATTCCAACTGTTTCACCTCCCATTAATTCGGTCAATTCATCTTTTACGATTTTTATCATTAACTGCCCTGGATTTAAGGTAGTTAATACATTTTGACCAATCGCTTTTTCTTTTATTCTATTGGTGAAGTCTTTAGCAATTTTAAAATTTACATCGGCATCCAATAAAGCTCTACGTACTTCTTTAAGGGTTTCAGCTACATTAATTTCTGTTATACTTCCATGTCCTTTTAATACATGAAAAGCTTTATCTAATTTATCACTTAAATTACTAAACATAATATCTTAAATCAATTTTAAATTTGCCTTGTTTTTGATAGTTTGCAAAGATAATAAATTACGATTAAGTTTATATATTAATGAGCAAATATTGAAATACTTTTTATTAGAAATTAAAGGTTTTGAAATTAATTTAAAAAAAATATAAATTAAAAAGATTACCCTTTTGATTTCTCAAATCTTATAGAAGTTGAATTTACACAATAGCGTTTACCTGTAGTTTCCTTTGGACCATCATCAAAAATATGTCCTAGGTGACCTCCACAGCTAGTGCAAATAATTTCAGTTCGTATCATACCATGACTGGTATCTGATATATAAGTAACTTTCCCTTCAATAGCATCATCAAAAGATGGCCACCCGCAGTGTGATTCATATTTTGAATCTGACTCAAAGAGCTGTGTGTCACATGCAATACAATAGTAAGTGCCTTTTTCAAAGTTATTAGTATATCCAAAGTCTCCGGGACTGTCAGTGCCTTTTTCACGTAAAACATAATATTGTTGAGGAGTGAGAATAGTTTTCCATTCTTTATCTGTTTTGTTAACTTTTTTATTCATTTTATTTTTTTCTTGAGCCTTTAATGAGACGTTAAAAGTGAGAATTACAATTACTATAAGATATACTTTTTTCATTTTATAAAATCAATAATTCGTTGGATAATAAATTTATCTTTAAAAATTTTGTGGTGACCTAATCCATTTGTGATTAAAAGTTCACCCTTTTTAAGACTTTGACGAATTTCAATTGCATTACTTACTGGAACATATTTATCTTCACTATCATGTATTATTAAAGTTGGAATAGTTACTTTTTTTGCTGCAATATGCGATGAGAATTGATTAAGATCAAATCCTAATCTTTTATCGTATAATTTTTTCAATTCTATAGCTATTATTGGTTTTAATTTAATTTTTTTAATAAAAATTTTAATAATTTCAGGAATAGAATTATCTGCGCCTATGGTAACTAATTTTTTAATATTTAATCCTTTTGCTATTGAATTTAGTAGAGACATACCTCCAAAAGAGTGCCCGATAGCGGCTTCAAATGGCCCATGTTTATTATTAATATGATCAATAGTTTTAATAAATTCAATCATTGAAGTTGTTTT
>DAOVTC010000110.1 GCA_030633285.1 Flavobacteriaceae bacterium | reverse complement strand
ATGAATGCGTAATAGATTCTGTTATTCATTTATTCCATGAATTTTATTGGATTCAATTTTTTCCTGAATGTTTTACAACTAAGGAGTTATGAAATGTAATGGATAAATTTAGCTAAATTTTTGTAAAGAATTAGAATACTTTTTAAATATTCTATTACTTTGATTAAGCTCTAAGCCATTATGTTTTATAACCACAGTTCTGTGCAGTTTTTTTACTTTTATTATTGTTCCCTCTATTAAAAAAAACGTAGTTAATTCCCTGCAACCGGTATCCTTTTTTCGCATGAACCTACGTCTATGTCTTATATCTTCGATATGATGCGTAGTAAGTAGGGCGCCTTAAAAATAAAAAAAATCTCTATTATCGGGGACATAACTTGACTTTGTCATTTTTTTTAACTATCTTATCGGCAAGCGTTTACGTTGTCAAACGTTCTGAAAATGCAATTTTCAACGATTTTCCATCGAAAGCTTGGCCTCCAAAAAAAGGATAAATCCTTTTTCCCCATAATAGTTTCCTATTTATCCGCCATTTACTTAAGGATTCTTGCCGCAAAATATCGTAGGGAAATAATTGCATTTGAACTCGTTATATACATACAAATATACACGTTTATATGTGTTATGTTCCGGATAACGTTAGTTTTTGATTGTTTTTATCAGATCGTTTAATATCTTTAACTATCTTGTCTAATGGACTTAAAATTTTAAAAATATTTATTGTTTTCTATCTGTATATGCGTGTTTATTTTATAATTTTGTTTAACACATACCATTTTCTATAAATAATTTAAGTCTCTAGTTTATATCTCTTTTGTTTTTTATTATTTTTACAATATCAATTTATATAAAAAACAGATTTGTAAACTTAAAGCTATATGACACTACCAAAATTTTTATTAGGCGATAATACTGATCATCCTGATGATATATTTATTATACATACTGAGTATCCTCAATTTATTATCAATTTAGTAAATGATGAAGTAGAATGGTTAGATGACCTACAAGGTGATGAAGAAAAGTTAGCTATAGAGATTGCACAATTAATTGAAGAAGCCAGTTTGTTTTATGACCGTGAAATGGAGCGTTATATGGAATAGATTTGTTGATTCTTATTTTTGGGTTTAGTCCAGTACCTTAGGATTTCCTGAGGATTAAAACTTTTTTATTTTGAAATCATAGGTTTAAGTATTAACTTTAATGGCCTGTTGATTTTAAAAATGCAAAAAACTATTATCATATTGTTTTTAACAATACTTACTTTCAGCTTTCAAGAGGATGATAACTTTAAAGCTGAGAGAAATAATATGGTAAAAACTCAAATAGAATCAAGAGGTATTAAAGATCAAGCCACCATCTTAGCATTATTAAAAGTTAAGAGGCATAAATTTGTTCCAAAAGAATATGTTAAAAGGGCATATCAAGATGGTCCTCTGCCAATTGGTTATGGGCAAACTATTTCACAGCCTTATATTGTTGCATTTATGACTGAAATAATAAAACCAAAAAAAGGTTTTAAAGTTTTAGAAATTGGAACAGGATCAGGTTATCAAGCGGCAATTTTAGCTGAAATTATTGATTCAGTCTATACAATTGAAATTATTAAAGAATTAGAAAATTCTGCCAAAAAAAGATTTAAAGATCTGAATTATAAAAATATTTCTGTAAAAAATGCTGATGGTTATTATGGTTGGAAAGAGAAAGGCCCTTTTGATGCTATTGTTGTTACTGCTGCTGCAGAATTTATACCACCTCCACTTCTTGAACAATTAAAAGAAGGGGGGCGAATGATCATACCTATTGGATCTCCTTTTATGACACAACAACTTTTACTGATTGAGAAAAAAGGAGGTAAAACTAAAACTAAAAATTTAATGTTTGTAAGATTTGTTCCTTTTACCAGATCAAAATAAAAATGTATTAATCGGTAATTCTTGAGATCATGTTAGCTTCTAAAAAACATAATTTTTCGCAAGTTAAGTTAATGGTTTCAATTGCTCTTTTATCATTAGCAATAGTTAGTTATCAAGTACAATTGATACAATTTTTTAATATAGTTCAATGGCATCATTATGCTTTTATGATTATTTCGGTAGCTATGTTAGGATTTGGTGCCAGTGGAACTGTGATTTCAATATTTAGAAATTGGCTGTTAAAAAAGTTTGATCTATTGGTTCCTTTATTGATGATCAGTACAGGGTTATTAATGTCATTTGCCGTTAGATTATCACGTTCAGATTTCTTTTTGTTTGATTCATATACACTTTTTGTTGATCAAGTCCAGTTTTCAAAACTATTATTTACTTTTTTTCTATTTTTTATTCCTTTCTTTTTTGGGGCATTAGCGATTGGACTTATTTTTGTAAAAGAAATTTTCAGAATTAATAAATACTATTTTTCTGACTTGATAGGAGCTGGAATAGGAGGGGTTTTTACAATTTTTTTATTTTGGAAATTTTCACCTCAAGAAATTCCAACAATCATTGCATTCCTACCTGTTATTGCCGGAATTATTATTTTTCCTGTAAAAAATAAAATTTTATTTTCAGGTTATACAGTTTTAACTCTTGCAATATTAATATATCATCTTTTAAACCCTTTCGATCTTTCTTTTTCTCAATTTAAAGGAATTAGTTATGCGATGAATCTCCCAGAAGCAAAGATCACCATAGAAAAAAGTAGTCCTTATGGTTTAGTTCAGGTTGTTTCTTCACCAGTAATGCGTTATGCACCAGGATTGAGTTTAACTTATCACAAAGCTGTACAATCAGGTTCATTTATTTATTGTAACGGTGACTGGTTTGCCAGTATTCAATCATGGTCAAAAAATGATTCTACTCATTTATTGAATTATTCAACACTTTCATTGCCTTACGCTATTGGTAAACGAAAAAATGTATTAATTCTCAATTCACATGCAGGATTAGAAATCTCACATGCTTTATACAATAAGGCTGAACAAGTAATTGCAGTCGAGCCAAATAAATCAGTTATTTCAATTTTAAAACAAAATTATTCTCATATAACAGACTCTCTTTTTTTTCATCCTAAATTACAGATTTATACTCAAGACTCAAGATCATTTCTTAAGACAACAACTGAAAAATATGATCTTATTCAATTGCCATTAATTGGATCATTTGGGGGTTCAATAGGTTTAGATGCTTTAAATGAAGAAAATTTGATCACCAAAGAAGCATTTAATGAAATGTGGTATAAACTTAATTCAAATGGAGTAATAGCTATTTCAACCTGGATGGATCATCCTTATAAAATTCCTTTAAGAATTACGACAACAATTGTTGAAAGTCTCGAATCCTTAGGAATAGAAGACCCCAAAAATCATTTAGTATTAATTAGGAGTTGGAATGCAATGACGTTTGTTGTTACTAAAAACCTTCTAAATAAAATCGAAATAAAAAATGTTTTAGATTTTTGTGAGAAAAATGAATTTGATATTACATTAATACCCGGAATAAATCTAGCAGAAATATCAAAAAATCACATGCTTGATAATGAAATTTTCTTTGATATATTGGAAGGACTAATTGATGATAACCAAAGGGAAAGGATAATTGAAAATTATGATTTTAACATAAAGCCTGCAACAGATAATAAACCTTACTTTTTTCAATTTTTACGATGGAAAAAATTTGATAAATTAGTTAAGAACATGGGTTTAAAAACAGTGTCTTTTCTCGAACTTGGATATTTAATTTTGATTGTTACTTTTATTCTAATTCTTTTGTTAGCATTGTTTTTTATAGTCATACCACTTTTTAATCTGGGTTGGAAAAAGGGACACAATACATGGGTTGTTTTATATTTTTCAGGATTAGGTTTTGGATATATGTTTCTGGAAATTGTTTTTATTAAATATTTTGTGCTTTATCTCGCCCAGCCAATTTATTCAGTAGCAACTGTAATATCTGTTATGCTCATCAGTTCCGGTTTGGGAAGTTATTATTCCTCAAAATTTAAAATTGATCGTAAAACACTGATGAAAATAACAGGAATTATTGCAAGTATCATATTGATTTATTCCATTTTTATGGGAAACATCCTTAGCAGTACTGTAGGAGTGCATATTAGTTTTAAGATTTTAATAACATGTATATTAATTGCCTTACCATCATTTTTTATGGGAATGCCATTTCCGCTTGGTTTAAGATTATTAAATATAATTGATGAAAATAATGTGCCTTGGGCATGGGGAATTAATGGATGTATTACTGTGATTAGCACGTCATTAGCTGTAATTATTGCTGTAGAGCTAGGATTTATGGCTGTTATGATTTTAAGTGCTATGACATATTTATTGGCTTTTTTATCAAATATTTTGTTGTCAAAATAAAATTAATTCAGTTACTTTTAAAGTGAATCAATTGGTAATTGTACTATTTTTCTATAGGAGTGAAGAGTATAGTTGTTATTTTAACTCAGGTTAAGAAGATTTCACTAACTCTAACTGATCTACATTGGTTTTTGCAGTAAAAAACCCGTAGTTAATAGTAGCAATGTTTTTTTCAATTTTATCAATGGTGCCTTTTGCATTTCCATCAATTAATCTTACATGATCATTGACTTTAAATTTATAGCCATCAATAACAATTGCTTTTTCACGAGCAATTTTTTCTTTTTTAACTCTTACTTTTTTAACTTCAGGTAATAATTCTTTTTCTATTTTTTTAAGTTGCTCTTCCTTTTGTTTTTGTTCTTTTTTGAGTTTTTTATTAATTATTGTTCGCTCTCTTTTTGAAAGTGGTTTTTCCTTTTCAGAATTGTGTTTTTTAAACTCCGTTTTTACCTTTTCATCTTTTAGTTTTTCATGCTTGGCTTGTTCTATGGTAGCCCATTTCATAAATTCGGAAAGCAAATTATTTTTGTTTTTTGTTTGGAAGAATCGGTTAATCAATTCATTAGATTTTCTTCCGTAAGAAAGCATTTTTTGGTTATTATCATACAACTCCTGAAAACTATTAATTTTATCTTGTATTTTTTGTTGCTGTGCCAGCAATTTTTCAGAACTTTCTTTGGCAATCAATTT
>DAOVTC010000120.1 GCA_030633285.1 Flavobacteriaceae bacterium | reverse complement strand
TCAATAAAAAACCTAACAGGTGGTTTTATATAAAAATGAAAAAAATTAACAGATCTTTTTTTTTGATAAAGTGATTTTGCTTTTAAGGAAGCATAATGTTCCATTTTATTTTTATAGTGATCAAAACCAGTGTAAGAAAAATGTTTAATTTTATTTTTAAGTACATCTATCTTACCATTATACTTAATTCTTTCATGAACCAAATCCCCATTGTACCTACATTTATCTTTTCTAAACAACCTTATTACCTTGTCTCTTTGCCAGCCTCCAAATCTGATTGCTTTGTCATAATAAAAAAAAGACCTGTAAATATAAAAACCGACATGATTTTGTGTATTTGTCAAAATTTTCAAAATTTCTTTTCTAAGTTCTTCTGAAACTCTCTCATCTGCATCTAAAACATATATCCAATTATACTTTGCTTTATCAATAGCATAATTCTTCTGACTGGAAAAATCATCAAACACCCTTTGTAATATTTTAACTTTATACTTTTTTGCTAAAGCTATTGTTTGATCTTTACTAAAAGAATCAATTATGATGATCTCATTTGCAAAGGAAACAGAACGGATAGCCTCCTCTAAATGAATTTCTTCATTAAAAGTTGGAATTATTGCTGTAACTTTTTCCATTGCACTATTGAAATCAATACTTAATAAGATAATAAAATTTATTCTGCGAATGTAAGGTTAATTTCACTATTCAATTACAATATATCACTTCATGATTAAGATATTTTAAAATTATTTTCAATACTATAAAACAATAAAATCATGTTTATATATTGATTCTTTCATCAACAAAAATCCATCATTTTTTATCAATTATACTTCCTAAATAGATAATATGAATTAGAGTAAAATATTGATTAAATGCAACATAAACAATAATGCTAATTTTAATAACTCCTATTATTCAAGAGATAGTCGCAGTTATAACTCCCACGCTGATGTGCATGACCTAATGAAAAATCAGCACCAATAGCTTTTGATAATTTGTAGGAACGTGGTTTTCATCTAGTAAAAACAGCGCAAGGCAATGGAAAAACATACAAAGTATGGTACAATAATAAATCCAATGAGTGTATCAACCATTGTCATTAATAATAAAATAATTAATGTTATACATAAAAAGAGAGCTGTCTAAGTATTAATTTAGACAGCTTTTTTATTGTAAAATGATTTCTCTATTTTCCTGCAAAATTTTATTAAATTTGATCAAAATTTAAAAACAAAAATGAATTTTAAATTTCAGGATTATTTTGCATCCGTAAAAAATCAGTAAACAAACCATTTATATTTAATGAGTTTAAAAATTTAGGTATCATTCTTCAAGTGTTTGAAGATTATGAAATAAATATAAATTTAGAGGATTTAAAGAATTCTTTTCCCTTCTGATAAAATATTTGAATTATATCGAAATTAAACCTGAGCCCATTAAATCGAAACTAGTAATTAACAAATAATATTGAAACTAACAATTAATGACTATAAATAAGGAAATACATAAAGAATCATTATTAAAAAATGATGATTTTTTAGAAATTATCAAAAATTTTAATTCTGATGGTGTTGTTATTGATGATAGAGGAAGAAATGTAATTAAAACTTTTAATGTAAAAGGACTGATTATTAATGTTAAATCATTTAAAATTCCTAATCTAATAAACAAGTTTGCTTACAAATACATTAGAGATTCCAAAGCAAAGCGTTCTTATAAATATGCCAATATTTTAATTAAAAAAAACATTCACACCCCACAGCCATTTGCCTATTATGAATATTTTTCTAAACTAGGTCTAAAACATAGCTATTATTTTAGTAATCATTTAAAATACGATTTAACTTATAGAGAATTAAAATCAAAACCTAAATATCCTGACTTTGAAAATATATTGAGACAATTTACACAATTCACCTTTAAATTGCATGAAAATGGCATTTACTTTAAAGACCACTCACCAGGAAACACATTAATTGTGAAAATTGGTAAAAAATATGATTTTTATCTGATCGATCTAAATAGAATGAATTTTTTAGAACTTGATCTGAATGCCAGAATTAAAAATTTCTCCAGATTGACAGAAGAAAAGGATATGGTTAAAATTATGAGTGATGAATATGCCAAGTTAATCCACAAACCTTTTGAATATATTTATAAAAAAATGTGGAATGAAACCAAAGCTTTTCGAAAAAAATATAATAAAAAAGCAAGGCTAAAAGAAAAATATTTAGGAAGAAAATCAACAGATCAAAAATAATCTTACTAAATATTTTTATTATGCGTACATATCATATCATACAGCTACATCATATTCACGCAAAGCATTATTTAAAGAAGTTTTCTTATTGGTACTTTCTTTTCTTGTCCCAATAATTAAAGCACAAGGAACATTATAGTTTCCTGCATTAAACTTTTTGATATAACTACCCGGAATAACAACTGAACGTGCTGGCACAAAACCTTTAAACTCTATTGGCTCTTTACCTGTTACGTCAATAATTTTAGTACTAGCCGTTAATACAACATTGGCTCCTAAAACAGCCTCTTTTTCTACTCTTACTCCTTCAACAACAATACAACGAGAACCTATAAAAGCATTATCTTCAATTATAACCGGTGCTGCCTGTAAAGGTTCTAATACTCCACCAATACCTACACCCCCACTCAAATGAACATTTCTACCAATTTGAGCACAACTTCCAACTGTAGCCCAAGTATCTATCATAGTTCCTTCATCAACATAAGCACCAATATTCACATAACTTGGCATCAAAATAGTACCTTTTGAAATATAAGAACCATAGCGGGCAACTGCATGAGGCACTACTCTTATCCCTTTTTCTGCATAACCTCGCTTAAGAGGAATTTTATCATGGTATTCAAAAATACCAGCTTCTAAAGTTTCCATTTTTTGAATTGGAAAATATAAAACTACAGCTTTTTTAATCCATTCATTTACTTGCCAACCTCTTAAAGTAGGTTCTGCAACTCGTAAATTACCAATATCTAATAAACTAATAACTTTTTTAATAGCTTCTTGTACTTTTAAATCTTTTAATAACTCACGATTATCCCATGCTTTTTCAATAATATTCTGTAATTGCTTCATTTATTCATTTTTAATTAGCAAATATAAAAAGCATAAATAAAAAAATGCATTTTAATTTATTTTCTTTTCTTATAAAAAGAGGTAAATTTGCAAAAAAAATAATTAATGTCACGAATTATCGCTTTAGATTATGGTGCTAAAAGGACAGGAATAGCAGTTACTGACGAATTACAAATTATTGCATCAGGATTAACAACTGTAAATACTAATGAAATTTTTGTTTTTTTAGAAAAATATTTAGAAAATGAAAATGTTGAATTAATTTTAATTGGAGAGCCCAAACAAATGAATAATACACCATCAGAAAGCGAAATTTTGATCACTCCATTTATAAAAAAATTAAAGAAAAGATTTAAAGAAATTCCTGTCAAACGAGTAGATGAACGTTTTACATCAAAAATGGCTTTTCAAACAATGATCGATAGTGGCTTAAAGAAAAAACAACGTCAAAATAAGGCATTAATTGATGAAATTAGTGCAACTATAATTTTACAAAGCTATTTGTACAATAAAAAATAATTATATGATATTACCAGTAATTGCCTATGGTGATCCAGTTTTAAGAAAAATAGGGAAAGATATTGATAAAGACTACCCTAACCTAACGCAACTCATTGAAAATATGAGAGAAACAATGCATCAAGCCAACGGTGTAGGTTTGGCTGCTCCTCAAATTGGTAAAGCAATCCGATTATTTATTATTGATGCTTTACCGTTTTCTGAAAGTGATGAATTGGAAGATGATGAAAAGGCTTTTTTAAAAGATTTTAATAGAGTTTTTATCAATGCTAAAATAATTAAAGAAGAAGGAGATGAATGGGTTTTTAATGAAGGTTGCTTGAGTATACCAAATATTAATGAAGATGTTATACGGCAAGAGACAATTCAAATAGAATATCTTGATGAAAATTTCAAATTACATAAAGAAACCATTATTGGCATTGCAGCAAGAATTGTTCAACATGAATATGATCATATTGAAGGAATTTTATTTACCGACAAACTGTCTTCTTTGAAAAAAAGATTGTTAAAAAAGAAATTAGAAAATATTTCAAAAGGTAAAGTTGAAGTTGCTTACCGTATGAAATTTCCTTTATTAAAAAAATAATTTATAGAATATAAAACAACAATTATAAAATGAATATAGAAAAAACAGTTGCTATTGCAGGAAAACCAGGTCTTTACCAAATAATATCGCAAAGTAAAAATGGTGTAATAGTTGAATCATTGCAAGACAAAAAACGTTTTTCGGTAAATGCCATTCACAGTATTAGTTCTTTAAGCGATATTGCCATATATACCTATGAAGAAGAAGTTCCTTTAAAAGAAGTATTCTTAAATATACACAAAAAAGAAAATGGTACTAAATCCATAAATCATAAATCTGACAAACAAGAATTGTTGGATTATTTTAGAGAAGTTTTACCTAATTATGACGAAGAAAGAGTGTATGCTTCAAATTTAAAAAAAATTATACAATGGTATAATATCTTAATCGCTTCAAAATTTGATTTTTCTAGTATCAAAGAAAAAGAAGAGGATGTTAAAGAAAGTGATTCAAAAGAATAAATATGTATTCCAGAAAAGAACAAATAAAAGCTTTTGGTAAATTATTAGATATCATGGATG
>DAOVTC010000082.1 GCA_030633285.1 Flavobacteriaceae bacterium | reverse complement strand
TCTCGTTTAGATAGTATTCAAGCTACAGTTTTAAGAATAAAATTACCACTTTTAGATAGTTATTGTAATGCCAGAAGAACTGCTGCAGAATATTATAATAATGCTTTTGCATCTTCTGATAAAATTATTACTCCTATAACAAGTGAATTTACAACGCATGTATTTCACCAATACACATTACGCGTAAATGGTGTTGATAGAAATGCTTTACACCAACACTTGTTAGATAATGAAATACCAAATGCAATTTATTATCCAGTACCATTGCACTTGCAAAAAGCTTACGCAGATTCTCGTTATAATGAAGATGATTTTAAAGTTACCAATGAGTTAATTGATACGGTTATTTCACTACCAATGCATACTGAGTTTGAACAAGAGCAACAAGATTACATTATTAAAACTATTTTAGATTTTGTAAAATAAATTTAACACACCCCTAACCCCTCTCAAGAGGGGAATATTATGAATAAAGAAAAAACAAAAATTTTAGTAACAGGTGGATTAGGTTTTATTGGTTCACATACTGTTGTTGAATTACAAAATGAAGGATTTGAAGTTGTGATTATTGATAATCTTTCTAATTCTAGAATTGAAGTCCTTGACGGAATTACTTCTATTACAGGAATAAAACCAGAATTTGTTCAACTTGATTTGAAAGACAAAAATTTGGTAAAAGATTTTTTTGAAAACCATAAAATAAATGGAGTAATTCATTTTGCTGCTTCAAAAGCAGTTGGTGAAAGTGTTGAACAACCTTTAAAATATTACGAAAATAACATTGCTACTTTGGTGTATTTGTTACAGGAAATGGAAAAAAATGAGGTGAATAACTTTATTTTCAGTTCTTCATGTACAGTTTACGGTCAAGCCGACGAATTACCAATTACAGAAAAAGCACCAATAAAATTGGCAGAATCTCCTTACGGGAATACCAAACAAATGGGAGAAGAAATTATAAACGACACCACAAAAGCAAGTAATTTACAAGCTATTGCCTTGCGTTATTTCAATCCGATTGGAGGACATGAAAGTACAGAAATAGGTGAACTACCTATTGGTGTTCCACAAAATTTAATACCGTTTGTTACACAAACTGCTGCTGGAATTAGACAAGAGCTTTCAGTATTTGGAGATGATTACCCTACAGAAGACGGAACAGCAATAAGAGATTATATTCATGTTGTTGACTTAGCAAAAGCACATATTTCTGCTTTAAAAAGATTAATCAGCGGAAATAATAAAATTAAAATGGAGTTTTTTAATGTTGGTACAGGTACAGGAAGTTCGGTTTTAGAAGTAATTAAAACATTTGAAAAAGTAAGTAATAAAAAATTAAACTATAAAATTGTTGGTAGAAGAGAAGGAGATATCGTTTCTGCCTATGCAGACACAACTTTGGCAAATAATGAATTGGGTTGGCATGCCAAATTAACCTTAGAAGATGCTTTAAAATCTGCATGGAAATGGCAATTGAAACAGGTTTAAAATCGAGTAAGGAGAAAGAAGTAAGGAGAAAAAAATTAATAATTAACGATGAAACAACTAACTATGTCATTCCTGTGAAAACGGGAATCTTTTAGTTAACAAAATTAAACAATGAATAAAAAAATATTAATTACTGGTGGTGCCGGGTTTATAGGCTCGCATGTGGTTCGGTTATTTGTAAATAAATATCCAGATTATAAAATTTTTAATTTAGACGCATTGACCTATGCAGGAAATCTTGAAAACATTAGAGATATTCAAAATGCACCAAATTATACTTTTGTTAAAGGGAATATAAAAGACATCGATTTTATCAATTCTTTGTTTAAAAAACATCAATTTGATGCGGTTATTCATTTGGCTGCCGAAAGTCATGTAGATCGCTCAATTACTCATCCCAATGATTTTATTGAAACCAATGTTTTAGGAACAGCCAATCTGTTAAACGCTTTTCGAGATACTTGGAAAGGTAATTTTGAAAATAAATTATTTTATCACGTTTCCACAGATGAGGTTTACGGTTCATTAGGTAAAACAGGTTTATTTGTTGAAACTACTTCTTATGATCCACAATCGCCTTATGCAGCGTCAAAAGCATCTTCAGATCATTTGGTTAGAGCTTACGGTAATACTTACGATTTGCCTTTTGTTATAAGTAACTGTTCAAATAATTACGGAGCAAATCAATTTCCTGAAAAGTTAATACCGTTATTTATTCACAATATAAAAAACAAAAAAGCTTTGCCGGTTTATGGTGATGGAAACTATACACGTGATTGGCTTTATGTAGTAGATCATGCTATTGCCATTGATGAAATTTTCCATAAAGGGAAAAATGAAGAAACCTACAATATTGGTGGCTTTAATGAATGGACTAACTTAAATTTAATTCATTTACTTTGTGAGTTAATGGATGATAAATTAGGCTGTGAAAAAGGTACTTCAGCCAAATTAATTACTTATGTTAAAGATAGAGCAGGACATGACCGTAGATATGCCATAGACGCCAATAAATTAAATAAAGAACTGGGCTGGAAACCAACAGTTACTTTTGAAGAAGGCTTGGCTAAAACCTTAGATTGGTATTTAGAAAATGAAGAATGGCTAAACAATGTCACTTCTGGCTCTTATCAAGATTATTATAAAAAAATGTATGGGTAAAATTTCTTTATAATATTAGAAAAACTAAGCTAACCATTCTCTATTATCGTTTTTTAGATTATTCTTTTGAGTGTATTTTCTTTCTTTAAGAATAAGTGTTTAAAAAACCCAACAACGTGCATTACCAGTAATATCATCATAATTGTAGCCATAATTCCATGTGGTTTTAAAGATGGTATTTCGCTATGTGATTTTATAAGTTCAATATTGTTTGTTTTTAAGGCTTCACCATAACCTCCTAAAATCATTGTTGCAAGACCTGAAATGACAATACCAAAAAGCAAAAAATAAAATATATTATGTATCCAAACAGATAATTTATCATTGAATTTTGAGCCTGTTTTTAAATCCTCTGGTCTTTCGGTTTTAAAGAATGAGATTGTTCTGAAAACTGTTAAGATAAAAACTATAATTCCTAAAATAGCATGAATTTTTACCAAGTCCATTTTTTCAGAAACCTCAAGACCTTCCATGTATTTTCCCATTGGGAAAAGTGCCAAAATTAATAAGGCAGTTATTCCATGAGTCACTCTTATTGTTTTGCCGAATTTTTTTGTTAAATCGTTTGCCATATTATTTATTGTTTTAATAGATTATTTTTTTGATTTCATTTTCCGTTCTTTACCTATTTTTGGTTTAAATGAGCCTAACACTAATTCTAAAATTAATGGAATTACATTTGCTTGTCCGACTAATTGTTCTGTATGCTCTTTTGATAAAAACTCTTGACTTACTTTGCCTGATGGTATTGATTTTTTTGCTAACTCAACAAGTTCAGGCATCATTGGAACTAAAAAAACAAAGGCATTAATTGTTAAAAATGCTACCATTAGCAACTTTAATTTTAACCAATTAGGTTTTGTTTTGAATGTAAAATATAATAATATATCTGACACTATTTTTAGTCCTAATCCGGTAAGAATTAAAATAGAAGCACTTTTTTCTTTGTATATATATACATTGTAAATTGTTTCAGCATCGGCATCACTAAAAATAATACCAATTACAATGTGTGATAAAATACCACCAACATACATTATAGTTCCTATTTCTTGTATAAAATTTAGTGCTTTTCGCATATTTAATTTTTTATCTAAAACTAAATTCTTCATAATGAATATCGTTTATTGATATTCCTTTTTCTGATTGTTACAAGAAAACATTAGTGCTATACTTGCTAATAATAATATTTTTTTCATGTGTAGAAGTTATATATGTTTATATTTAACATGTTAAATATATAAATAAAAAAATGTATTTATGATAAATGTGTAATTATTTTCTTTAGCGTATTTATTGTAATTGTTTCTTCTTCTTTTGTAATACAGGATATGGTGTCTTTATATACATCCATAACTACAGGTATTGCCTTTTTAAAAATTCGCTCTCCTTCAGTAGTGATACTAATTAAATTCGCTCGCCTATCACCTTCAACAGCTCTTCTTTCAACTAATTTTTTCTTTTCTAATTTATCGATAATTCTTGTAATATTGGCATTCTGTTTCCAAACAGTTTTAGATAACTCGGTCATATTCATACTTCCATTAGTTTTTAATATTTCCAAAACAACTAATTGTTCCATAGTAATTTTACAACCTAAATTTGCCATTGCCTCATGATTTTTCCTCCTCATTAATTGTAATACAATTGCCATTTGTGCTCCTAATGATCTATCTCTTGGACTTTTTTTCATAATCTGTTAAAATTTGATAAAACAAAGATATGAGTTATACCTAATTACCATAAAATAAGTCATAATTAAATTGGCATAATTTGACTCTTGTCAAAAAATAAAGGTTTTAATGCTACACAACTAAAGTGTATTAAGATTACTTTACAAATCAAACTTATACTTTAAACCACCAAAAAATTGTAAACCTTGAACTTTAAAATTACTATATCTTTGGTAATTATTACTTAATATGTTGTTGAAGTTTACAAATACTGAAAACTTATCATTAATATTATAAAGTCCGTGTAAATTAACATCAAAATATGCAGAATTAGTAATGCGATTTGTTGTTGCCGATGGAATTATTATTAATTCATCTTTACGATCACTGGAGAAAAATAAATCAGCACCAGCATTCCATTTTTTTTGTGAGTAAGAAGCAATTAAAGTTGCTTTTAAAGCAGGTAAATTCCAAGCATGATCTTGTGTACTTAAATTGTAAGAATTAAATTCAATATTTCCACCAAATTTAAAATCTTTAGTTAAATCAATAATTAATTCACCTTCTGCATGAATGGTATTAACATCATCATAAATAACTTCAAAAGAGTTTCCAGCTTCATAACCTTTTTCAACAATAATTGCACCATTAGTTTTTGATGGGTTCAATTTAAAAAGAGCCTTATTAGTTTCGCTTCCATAAGCAACTTTTGCATTAAATCGAATATTTGAGTTTAACAAACCTTTAAAGCCTATATAAGCATTGTATTGTTGACTAGTTCTTTTTATATTTAAAGTTGGTGAAACAAAAGGGTTTATTTTCACAAAATTTTTATAAGAATTTTGATCTAAATCTCCTATAATTCCAGCATAAGCAATAAAAAACTCATCACTAATATTATAGGAGGCAGTAATATTTGGATAGGCATAAAATTTACTACCTTCATCTGTATTTGTTAAGCTATAATATAATTTAGCACCTAATTTTAGAGTTAAATTATCACGTAAAACCTCAAAACTAGGACTAAAACCAATATTAAAAAAGGTATATTTAATATTATCAGTTTGTAAAAAATTATTTTCAAAATTGCCATTTAAAAACTCTAAAGAAAGCTCGGTATACATCATTTCATTTCCTACAGGAAAATCAACCAAACCACTAATAAATCCGTAATTTTCTTTACTTTCTTCAAGGTCAAAAAATTTACTAAAATTTACTTTTCCACCATGAACTAAAGCATCAAAAAATTCAATTTCACCACCTAAGTAAAGTTCACTATAAGATTGTTTTTCATCAATTGATTTTATTACAGTATTGTTAAAATTAATATCATCAGATAATCCATACCAATTGCTAACCAAATGATCTAATCCGGCATTAGCCTGCCAATTAAAATAGCGTTCAGTTTGTTTATAAAATAGATCAACATTCAAATCTAAAAAATCATCATTTAGTTTTATATCATCAATTCCACCACCCGAAGAGTGGTAATTTAAAAATCCGCCAAAATCATTATA
>DAOVTC010000178.1 GCA_030633285.1 Flavobacteriaceae bacterium | reverse complement strand
TTACTATTTGATAAATTAATATCTCTGGCTTTGGCACTTACAATTCCGGCAGTGACCGTTGAAGTCAAATTAAATGGATTACCTACAGCCAAAACCCATTCACCCACACGTAAATTATCTGAATTTCCAAATGGTAAATACGGTAAATTATTTGCATCAATTTTTAACAATGCAATATCTGAACTTTCATCAATTCCAATTATTTCGGCACGATAAGTAACCTTCTTATTTAAAGTTATTTCTATTTCTTTAGCATCTTTAATTACATGATTATTCGTTATAATATATCCGTCAGGAGAAATAATAACACCCGAACCTGAGCCTACAATTCTTTTTACGTTTTGACCAGATTGTCCATAAAAATATTCATACAGCGGATTAGAATTCGCAGGTACTACAGAAACATTTTTAACATGCACTACTGCGTGTACCGTTTTTTCAGCAATTTCAGTGAAATCAGTTTTTTCAACTGCAGCTACGCTAGTTGGATTATAATTTGTAGGAATAGCTATTGGTAATTCATTATTTTCAACTTTAACGTCGTTTTTAATATTATCAAAAAATAATAAATATGCCCCTAAAGTTAAAGCACCTCCTAATGCTGAAACTAATACTAAACTTAATATTTTTTTCATAATTTTATTTAAATTTAAAATATTAACAATCAAAATTAAAAGATTATTTTCAATAAAATAAGACTTTAACGATACTTTAACAAGCATAGTTTCCTTTAATAATTATTACATTTGCAACATGAAACCATCGTGATGAATTTTCTCACCAAATAAAAATGACTTTAGTGAACCTGCCTGTGACAGACAGGCAGACAGCATCTGACCACTAAAAAACAATAAATATAAACACATGAAATTGACTTTTCACAAATACCAAGGAACAGGAAATGATTTTATAATCATTGATAATAGGGAAAATAAATTTCCGAAAGAAAAAAATGATGTGGTAAATAACTTGTGTAATAGAAAGTTTGGCATTGGAGCTGATGGATTAATACTTTTAGAAAATTCAACCGAAAGTGATTTTAAAATGATCTACTTTAATGCAAATGGAAATCTAGGTTCAATGTGTGGAAATGGAGGAAGATGTATAGTAGCTTTTGCTCATCTTTTGGGAATTATCAAAAATAAAACAACTTTTGAAGCTAATTATAAACTATACTATGCCAGTATTAAAGAAAATTTAATTAGCCTAGTTATGAATGATGTAAATCAAATTGAAATTCATAAAAATCATTTATTTTTAAATACCGGATCCCCACATCATATTGTTTTTAAAGATGATATAGATAATATTGATATAAAAAGTAAAGGCAGAAAAATAAGGTATGGAAGTCCGTATTATGAAGAGGGTACAAATGTGAATTTTGTTGAACAGATTAATTCAAATACTTTTAAAGTTAGAACTTATGAACGAGGTGTTGAAAATGAAACTTTAAGTTGTGGTACAGGAGTTACAGCTGTTGCAATTGCTAGTCATCAATTAAAAAAATCAAAAAATAACTTAATAAAATTGCAAACTTTAGGTGGTGATTTAGAAGTTAGCTTTGACACTGAAAATAATTATTATAAAAATATTGTATTAAAAGGTGAAGCTACCCTAGTATTTAAAGGTGAAATTAATATTTAAATTATAACCCAATTTATTTGTATTTTAAAACATGCAAAAATTAAAAAATAATATAATAAGTTTAAGAGCATTAGAACCAGAAGATCTGGAATTTTTATTCTCTACCGAAAATGATAATACTTTTTGGGAAGTTAGTGGTACTCAAACACCTTTTTCTAAACATATTTTAAAACAATATTTAGAAAATGCGCAACAAGATATATTTGAAGCCAAACAATTACGTTTAGTTATTGTTGACGTATTAAAAAATGAAAATATTGGTTTGATCGATTTATTTGATTACAATCCTCAACACCAAAGAGCTGGTATAGGCATATTAATTTTAAAAAAACACCAAAACAAAGGATTTGCTTCTGAAGCATTAAAACTATTTATTAATTATGCTTTTACAGAATTAAACCTACACCAAATTTATGCAAATATACCATCAGATAATACCAGTAGTAAAGTACTTTTTGAAAAATTTGATTTTAAAAAAATAGGCGTTAAAAAAGAATGGATCAAAAGCAACAGTCAATTCAAAGATGTACATCTTTACCAATTAATTAATATCAATTAAAAAATGAAAAAAATAATTGTAATAATATTAATTTCACTTCTTGTGATAGGTAGTGTATTTGCTTATCAATTTTATAGTAAAATCTATAATGACAATGTTAATCAAAATACATTTATTTATATTCCTACAGATACAGGTTTTGAAGATATTTTAAAAATAATTGATCCTTATTTAAAAAATCAAAAAAGTTTTATATGGGTTGCTGAAAAGAAAAATTACCCCAATAAAATTCGTGCAGGTAAATTCAAAATTTCCAAAGGTATGAACAATGAAGCCTTGGTAAATCATTTACGAGGTGGTAAAGCTGAAACTATCAATTTAACATTTAACAATCAGGATTCTTTTGAAAAGCTAGCTGGCAGAGTTGCTAAGCAAATTGAAGCGGATTCCATTTCTCTTTTAAGGGCAATAAAAAATGTAGATTATCTTAAAAAAAATAATTTTAATTCTTATACAGCTTTAGCTATGTACATTCCAAACTCTTATGAATTTTATTGGAATACTTCTGCTGAAAAATTTAGAGAAAAAATGTTTGAAGAGTATAATACGTTTTGGAATAGATCAAGATCTGATAAAGCTAAACAACAAAATTTAACTCCACTTCAAGTAGTAACTCTTGCTTCAATTGTACAAAAAGAAACAACAACAGTAAGTGAAAGACCTAAAGTTGCAGGGCTTTATTTAAATCGGTTAAAAGATTTTTGGCCTTTACAAGCTGATCCAACTATTATTTATGCCATTAAACAAAAAAATGGCCAAAACACTGAAATTAAAAGAGTATTGAAAAAAGACT
>DAOVTC010000034.1 GCA_030633285.1 Flavobacteriaceae bacterium | reverse complement strand
GAATATGGTTGTAGCGATGAACCGGTAGTATTAATTTTAGAAGAATACATTCCTTTAACTTTTACTGTTATTGAATCAGGAATAAATGAATATACTGTTATAGCAAGTGGAGGTAAACCAGAATATGAATATAGCTTTGATAATGAAAATAACTATAGTTCTGATAATGTTTTAAATATTAGACAATCAAGAGATTACACTTTTTATGTGAGAGATGAAAAAGGATGTATTCAAGAACAAACTATGTTTATAGAGTTTTTAGATATTGAAATTCCAGATTTCTTTACTCCTCAAGGAGATGGTATAAATGATACCTGGTACCCTATAAATATTGATGTTTATCCAAATATATCTGTACAAATATTTGATCGTTATCAACGATTAATAGCAACTTATAAAGGTAACCAATATTCTTGGGATGGTTACTATAAAGGTAAACCTCTGCCAAGTGGTGATTACTGGTATATTATTAAATTAAATGACACATCAGATAACCGAGAATTTAAAGGAAATTTCAGTTTAGTTAGATAAGAATTATTATGAAAAAAATATTAGTTATAGCTATATTGTTAATCACAGGATTAAGTAATGCGCAAGAATTTAAACTGGCACCTTATACGCAGTATTTGGTTGAAAATCCATTTATTATTTCTCCTGCTTATGCAGGTGAAGGAGAAATGAATAGATTACGGTTAAGTAGTGCTTTTCAATGGGTTGGATTAGATAATGCTCCAAATACACAAAGCTTATCTTATGATTCTCATGTGTTGGAAAAATCAGGTATTGGGGGAATTTTATATAGGGATAAAAATGGTAATACATCCCAAATTGGAGGACAATTAAGTTTTGCACATCATTTAACAATTAATGATGCAAATCACCAGTATATATCTTTTGGTCTATCTTATAAATTTACACAATTTAAAATTGATGTATCTGATTTTGATAACCCAAATGACGATCCAATTATTGGAGGTGACCTTTCATCTTTTAATTCAAATTTTGATGCAGCCTTTTTATACAAGCTTGAACGATTTTATATAAGTTTTAACGCTGCCAATATTTTGAATAAAAGTGTAAAAGCTTTTGATGATACTGAACCAAAAAAGTTGCGGAATTATTATGTTTATACAGGTTATATTTTTGAGTTAAGCGAAGGTGAATATGAAATAGAACCTTCGATTTATTTTAAGTTATTTGAAAGTGATTCACGTTCAATAACTGATTTAAACGTAAAAGGTAAAAAAATGACAGATGATGGTTATTATTGGGCTGGTTTTAGTACAAGATTCATCAATGACCAAAGTTTTTCAGCTTCTGCAATTGTACCTATGTTAGGGTTGAAAAAACAGGATTTTTATGTAGGTTATGCTTTTCAGTACAATATTAATGAAGCAAGTGAGTTAAATCATGGAGGGACACACATGTTGACCTTAGGTTACGATTTTGAATCAAAAAGGGGGAATCCAAGATGGTAATAAAGAGAAAAATAAATTATTCATTAGAATAATTGTAAATAAATTGTTATGGCAAAAATAAAAATAATCTTGTTCTTAATATTGTTTGTTATTTTAAGTTTTTCAACTTTTGGCTAAACTTTTGATTAACACTTTATAAATTAATATTAATTAAGAATTCTATTAAATAAGCTTTAATTAAGAATTCTATTAAATAAATTAAAATGAAAAAGTTATATATTCTTATAGCAATCTTTGGTTTTACTTTTTTTAGTATACAAAGTACTAATGCTCAATCAGAAAGTAAAGATGTTAAAGAAAAAGTTTATAAAATCACAAAAACAAAAACTCCACAAAAAGTAAAAGAGGCATTAAAAGATTATTCTGGATATAAAATCTATGAAAAGGCTACCTATACTAAGAAAAGTAAAGGAAATGTATATAAGTTTAAAGTACAGAAAGGTAATTGGTCTCACTACTTACTTATTCATGAAAATGGTAAAATAGTAGGTATAGAAACTGGAGAACATTCAAGTAGCTGAGTTTTTTAAATATAAAGATCTTTTTAGATTTGTTTGTACGCCTTATTATCACATTAAATTAAAATAGATGATAATAAGGCGTTTTTTTATAAATGTAATTTCTTTTTTCTTTCTTTTAGTTCAAAACTTTCACCTAAATATACTTTTCTTACCATTTCATCATCGGCTAGCTCTTTAGGAGTTCCTTCTTTTAAAATACCTCCTTCAAACATTAAATAGGTTTTATCAGTAATAGCAAGTGTTGCATGTACGTCATGGTCTGTTATTAAAATACCTATATTTCTATCTTTTAAGTGAGCAACAATACTTTGGATATCTTCAACCGCAATAGGGTCAACACCTGCAAAAGGTTCATCAAGTAATATAAACTTTGGGTCAGAGGCTAAAGCGCGAGCAATTTCAGTTCTTCTTCGCTCTCCTCCAGATAATAGATCTCCACGATTTTTTCTAACATGATTTAAACCGAATTCTTCTATTAGCGCTTCTAATTTGCTCTTCTGTTCTTGTTTGCTCAAGGTAGTAAATTGTAGTACTGATAAAATATTATCTTCAACCGATAATTTTCTAAAAATAGATGCTTCCTGGGCTAAATAGCCAACTCCCTGTTGAGCACGCTTATACATTGAATTCTCAGTAATATTATTGTTATCTAAATAAATTTTCCCTTCATTAGGTTTGATCATACCAACAATCATATAAAAAGAGGTGGTTTTTCCTGCTCCATTAGGTCCAAGTAATCCAACAATTTCACCTTGTTCAACTTGAATTGAAATATTATTAACAACCTTTCTGCTGCCGTAAATTTTTGTTAAGTTATCAGCTCGTAATATCATACTTCTATCATTGTTTTAACAATTTCAATTTTTAGTATAAAATTCTTTTATTCTAAAAATAAAAAACCTTTTTAATATTTTTTAACTTGACTAGTTTGATTTTTCTTATTTTCTTTTTGAAGTATAAATTTAGATATTTTTATACTTAATTCATAAAGAATAACAATAGGTATTGCAACAATAACTTGGCTTATTATATCTGGAGGAGTTATTATAGCTGCTAGAATTAATACCATAACTAGTGCATATTTTCTATATTTTTTTAAAATTTCAGGTGTTACCAACCCCATTTTTGTTAAAAAATAAATAACAATAGGTAATTCAAAAATAAATCCGGAAGATAAACAAGAGGCCTTTAATAAACCTGTGTATGAATTTAAATCAAAATTATTTCTCACTTCATCAGCAACACTATAACTTCCCAAAAAATTTATTGATAATGGTGTAATGATATAATACCCAAATAAGATTCCTACAAAAAATAAAAATGAGGTAATTATAATAAAACTTCTTGCATTTTGTTTCTCACCTTCATGAAGTGCAGGTTTAATAAATTTCCAAACTTCCCAAACTATATATGGAAATGCTAAAATGAATCCAAAAGTAATTGACATCCAGATGTGTGTTGAAAATTGCCCTGCCATTGTTCTACTTTGTACGATAAATGGAATTTCATCAATACAAAAACTATTAGCGCCTATTTTTTGAGAAACTGAACATAAAAATCGATAAGTAACAAATGAAGGATTTTTTGGAGCCAATATGATAGTATTAAAAATGAAGTCTTTCATCAAAAAAGCCAAAATACCAAAACCAAAAATAGCTCCAGAAGAACGAACTAAAGTCCAGCGTAATACCTCTAGGTGGTTTAAAAAAGACATGTCATTTTGTTGTTCGCTCATTGTATAGTTTTTTTAACAGTATTATATTATTCCTTCTTTTAATAAATCATGAAAGTGAACAACACCTATATATTTATCATTTTTGGTAACCAAAATTTGAGTAATATTATTGTTTTGCATTATATCTAAAGCTTTGATAGCCATTTCATTATACGTCACTATAATAGGGTTGTTACCCATAATGTCACGTGCTTTTAATTGATTTATATTTGTATTATTTTCTAGCATTCTTCTAATATCTCCATCAGTTATAATACCTACAATTTTGTTGTTTTCAATTACAGCAGTTGTTCCGAGTCTTTTTTTAGAGATTTCAATTATGACATCTTTTACAGTAGTATTTGGATTAACTTTTGGTATTTCATTCTTAGCAACTAAGTCACTTACACGTAAATATAATTTTTTACCTAAAGTTCCACCTGGATGGTATTTAGCAAAATCTTTACTTGAAAAATCTCTTAATTCTAATAAACAAACTGCCAATGCATCACCTATAACAAGTTGTGCAGTTGTGCTGCTAGTTGGTGCTAAGTTATTAGGGCAAGCCTCTTTTTCAATAGTTGAGTTTAAAACAAAATCAGCATTTTTTGCTAAAAAGGAATTTGTATTTCCTGTAATAGCAGCAATTTTATTTCCATAATTCTTTATTAATGGAACTAAAACTTCTATTTCAGGAGTATTACCACTTTTTGAAATACATATAACTACGTCATCTTTTTGAATATTTCCTAAATCACCATGAATAGCATCAGCAGCATGCATAAATATAGCGGGTGTTCCAGTAGAATTCAATGTAGCCACTATTTTAGTTCCAATATTTGCACTTTTACCGATTCCTGTTACTATAACTCTTCCTTTAGATTTAAAAATTGTTTTTACTGCATTTTCAAAATCATCATCCAAAAAATTAATTAAATTTTTTATGGCATCAGCCTCAATCAAAATTGTTCTTTTGGCTGTTGATAGTATATCTTTAAAATTTTTCAAATCTTTTTTATTTTTTATAAATAAATTGTATATTTAAATATTCAATAATTAATACTAAGTTTTTAATTTAGCAATTAATATTTAATTATAGATACGTCTATGCAAAAATATCAAAAATAGAGAAATAAGAGAATGAAAGTGACAAAATTTAATCTCCAAGAAAATTTAAAGAAATTTTTTGGATTTAGTAAATTTAAAGGATTACAAGAAATTGCAATACAAAATATATTAGAAGGCAACAACTGCTTTGTTGTAATGCCAACTGGAGGAGGGAAATCACTAATTTATCAATTACCTGCTTTAATTATGGAAGGGACTGCCATTGTGGTTTCGCCTTTAATAGCGTTAATGAAAAATCAAGTTGATGCTATACGAGGAATTTCTACAGAATACGGTATTGCTCATGTTTTAAATTCTTCATTAAATAAAGGCGAAGTTGCACGTGTAAAAAGTGATATAGAAAACGGTATAACCAAATTATTATATGTTGCTCCTGAATCGTTGACCAAACAAGAGTATATTGATTTTTTAAAAAGTCAAAAACTTTCATTTTTTGCTATAGATGAAGCACATTGTATTTCTGAATGGGGTCATGATTTTCGCCCTGAATACAGAAACTTAAAAAATATCATCAAAAAAATTGGCAACTTTCCAATTATAGGTTTAACAGCTACAGCGACAGAAAAAGTACAAGAAGATATTTTAAAAAATTTAGGAATTACAGATGCCAAAACTTTTAAAGCTTCTTTTAATAGAGCAAATTTATTTTATGAAGTTAAACTGAAAACAGTCAATGTAGAAAAAGATATTATTAGGTTTTTAAGAAATTATCAAGGTAAATCGGGTATTATTTACTGTTTAAGTAGAAAAAAAGTTGAAGAAATTGCACAGGTTTTACAAGTAAATGGAATAAAAGCTGTACCGTATCACGCTGGGTTAGATGCAAAAACCAGATCTAGACATCAAGATATGTTTTTGATGGAAGATACTGATGTAGTTGTTGCAACAATAGCTTTTGGGATGGGAATAGATAAGCCTGATGTACGATTTGTAATACATCATGATATACCAAAAAGTTTAGAAAGCTATTATCAAGAAACAGGTAGAGCAGGCCGTGATGATGGAGAGGGATATTGTTTGGCTTTCTATGCATATAAAGACATTGAAAAATTAGAAAAATTTTTATCTGGTAAACCTGTAGCAGAACAAGAAATAGGTAATGCATTATTACAAGAAGTCGTTGCATATTGTGAAACTTCTATATCTCGACGAAAATTTTTATTACACTATTTTGGTGAAGAATTTGATAGTGAAACTGGTGAAGGTGCTGATATGGACGATAATGTAAGAAATCCAAAAACAAAAGTTGAAGCCAAAAATGAAGTTAAGATATTATTGCAAGTTGTAAAGAACACTAAAGAAGAGTACAAATCAAAAGAAGTTATCAATACACTAATTGGTAAAGAAAATGCATTATTGATATCACATAAAACGAACAAACAAGAATTTTTTGGTATTGGAAATAATAAAGATGACAAGTTTTGGATGGCATTGATCAGACAAGTTTTAGTTGCTAATATGCTTTTTAAAGAAATTGAACAATATGGCGTATTAAAACTTACTAAAAAAGGAGAAGATTTTATTGATAATCCTGAGTCGTTTATGATGACAGAAGATCATATTTATAGTGAAGAAGAAGATGCTAGTATTATAACAAATACTAAAGGATCAGGTGGAAGTACTGATGATAGATTGATGAGTATGTTAAAAGATTTACGTAAAAGTGTAGGTAAGAGATTGGGAGTACCTCCTTTTGTTGTTTTTCAAGACCCATCATTAGAAGATATGACTTTAAAGTATCCAATAGATATTAAAGAATTAGCGAATGTTCATGGAGTAGGTGATGGAAAAGCAAAAAAATATGGTGATGAATTTGTAGATTTAATTGCAAGTTATGTAGAAGAAAATGATATTACTAGACCCGATGATCTAATTGTCAAAAGCACGGGTGTAAACTCTAGTTTAAAACTATTTATTATACAAAATACCGATAGAAAACTTCCTCTAATTGATATTGCAAAATCCAAAGGACTTGAAATGGATGAACTTATCAAAGTGATGGAACAAATTATTTATTCAGGAACAAAAATAAATATAAGTTACTGTGTTGATAATTTATTAGATGAAGATCAACAAGAAGAAATTCATGATTATTTTATGGAAGCAGAAAGTGATAAAATTCAAGATATTTTAGATGAATTTGATGGAGATTATGATGTGGAAGAACTTCGTTTAATGCGGATTAAATTTATAAGTGAAATTGCAAATTAAACGATTGTAATTTATAAATATAATTTAAAAAACTCTTTTTTTGATAAGTAAATCAGCTTATTTTTTTTTGTTGAATTAATTTATGTAATTCTGCAATAACTTAAACTTTTATAATAATTAAATAATAAAAATGAAAAGACATTTTAATATATTCCAATTACTGTATCTAATATTTGCATTAAATTATACTGTAATTCAAGCTCAAGATCGAATTACAGGAAGCAATATCGCAACACGATCAGAAGTTATTGCAAAAAATGGAATGATTGCTACAAGTCATCCATTAGCTACTCAAATAGGTTTGGATATTTTAAAAAATGGAGGAAATGCAATAGATGCAGCCATTGCAGCAAATGCAGCTTTAGGTTTGATGGAACCAACGGGTAGTGGTATTGGAGGTGATTTATTCGCTATTATATGGAGTGCGGAAGATAAAAAACTATATGGATTGAATGCAAGTGGTCGCTCTCCTGAAAAATTAAATTTAAAATATTTTAAGGACAAAGGAATGACCAAAATTCCACCTTTTGGACCTCTTCCAGTAAGTGTTCCAGGTTGTGTTGATGGTTGGTTTGAAATGCATGGCAAATTTGGAACAATGAAAATGCAAGATATTCTTGCTCCTGCTATTAAATATGCTCGTGAAGGTTTTCCTGTTACAGAATTAATCGGATATTATTTGACTGCAACTTCAAAAAGGTTTAAAACTTACCCAAATTTTGCAGAAACCTATATGCCAAATAACATGGCATTGACAAAGGGAAGTGTTTTTAAAAATACATATTTAGCTGCTACCTATGAAAAAATTGCAAAAGGAGGTAAGGATGCATTTTATAAGGGAGAAGTTGCAAAGATTATTGCAGATTTTATACAATCTCAGGGAGGTTTTTTAAGTAAAAAAGATTTAGCCAATCATAAATCTGAATGGGTTGAGCCCGTTTCTACAAATTATCGAGGCTATGATGTATGGGAATTACCACCTAACGGGCAAGGAATTGCTGCTTTACAAATATTAAATATCATGGAAGGATATGATGTAAAAAAGATGGGTTTTGGTAGTCCTGAGTATATACATCATTTTATAGAAGCAAAGAAGCTTGCTTTTGAAGATCGAGCTAAATATTATGCT
This sequence comes from Flavobacteriaceae bacterium, assembly GCA_030633285.1. The sequence goes on along the minus strand of DAOVTC010000034.1, from coordinate 465 downwards.
GACCCAGCTTTTAATAAATTGCCAGTTGATAAATTAATTTCAAAAGAATATGCCAATGAGCGTAGAAAACTTATCAATAACAATGCGGCAAGAAGTTACGATGCAGGAAAACTTGAGCAAGGTAATACTATTTATTTGACCGTAGCAGACAAATATGGTAATATGGTATCGCTAATCCAGAGTAACTACCGTGGGATGGGTTCCGGCATGGTTCCCCCAGAATTAGGATTTATGTTACAAGATAGGGGTGAGTTATTTTCTTTAGAAGAAGGTCATAATAATGTGATTGAACCTAACAAAAGGCCATTTCATACAATTATACCTGCATTTATTACCAAAGATGGAAATCCTTGGGTAAGTTTTGGTTTGATGGGAGGAGCAATGCAACCACAAGGACACGCACAAATAGTTATAAATTTAATTGATTTTGGTATGAATTTACAAGTCGCAGGAGATGCACCACGT